>NZ_JPXY01000013.1:0-46652 GCF_000771895.1 Gallibacterium genomosp. 2 | reverse complement strand
TGTCCTATATGCCTTTTTTTATGTTGGTTAGATGAATTTGAGTAGTTTGTTCTGACACAAACTAGAAAGTGTTTGGCATAGTAGAAAATATTATCTACTATGCCGATATTTTTGCGATTAATCTTCTATCACAGGGCGTTTTTCTCCCGCTTCTTCCATTAATTCACACAACCGCTCTCGTAAGTCTGCTTTAATTTCCGTATAAACAGGATCAGCGACAACATTAGTAAGTTCAAATGGATCTTTATCTAAATCATAAAGAAAATCATCGCGATAGTAATCGCTGCTAGCTTGTTCGCCGCCTTGCACATTAGGAGCATAGACGCTGTAGAGATATTTATCGGTGCGGATACAACGTCCGATGCGGCTTTCACTAATTTGAGCAAAAATTTCATTTGGACGCTGTGGATCAGAATGTTCTACAACATCGTGTAAGTTCTCGCCGATCATTTTATCACCGACATTAATTCCAGCCATTGCAAGGAAGGTTTTTGGCAGGCTTGCGGTGCTGACCAAATCTTTTATGCGTAAACCGCCACGATAGCCGGGGCCGGCAATGATGAGCGGAACGTGTAATGCAGAAGAATGACAAGTACGTTTGTAATCATCATAACCGTTAAGATGTTCATCTTTATTACGCGTCATAAAATGCGAGCCGTGATCAGAGGCATAAATAATGATGGTGTTATCAAACAGATTTTTTTCTTTCAATTTGTCAATGACGCGTCCTAAATTATCATCAAGGCTACAGCAGCAACCTAAATAATCAGGATACATTTCATCTGCATTGCCTTTTAGCACTTTGAGGTCGTGTGGCAGCTGATATTGGCTAAAACGTGTTTTCGAGCCTTCAGGGCCTTCATAGGTTTGACGATCGTTTTGATGATGCGGTTCGATATGGGAAATCGTCATAAAGAAGGGGTTATCGCCATTATATTGATCTAAATATTCCAAGGCAAAATCAGTAATACAATCAACACGATAGCCTTTAAATTCACGTTTGTTCATATTTTCGTCAAAAACAAAGCCATCATAGCCGTGAGAAGTAAATTCTAACACGTCCGCTGCTCGCCAAAAGCCTTTATAGCCACCACGGCGTTCAGGAGGAATAGCTGTGATAGTGTAATCTACTGTTGGAGCTTTCTCCAATTCGCCATCACTCGCTAAATGCCATTTGCCGATATAGGCGGTGTCGTAGCCGTTTTCAGTAAAGTAATCGGCTAAAGTTTTGGTATTTTTCGGCAGCGCAATATTATTGCGGAAACAACCTGTTTGGGTTGGATAAAGCCCTGTTTGGAAAATTGCACGGCACGGGCCGCAAACTGGTTGTGGGGAATAGGCTTCTTCAAACAGTACCCCTTGTTTAGCGAGTTCATCAAGGTGTGGGGTAACATCAAGTGGCTGACCATAAGCGCCTATGGTGTCCCAGCGTTGTTGATCAGAAAAGAAAAAGAGAATATTTGGACGGGTCATTTTACAAGCTCCTTGACCACTTTATAAGTGCGGTCGGTTTGTTTAGATTTTTTATAGTTAGTGTAAATAATCATTACTAATGCCAAAATGAGCAGAATAAGGAAAGCAAGGGCATAAGGACGAGTAACGAAAATATCCCAGTTACCGTCTGAAATCATCAGTGAACGGCGGAAATTCTTTTCTGTTAATGCCCCAAGCACTAAGCCGAGTAATACTGGAATGGCGGAAAATCCGAGTTTACTAATCACATAAGAGATGATGCCGAAAGCAATGATAGTACCTACATCAAACATTGAATTTTTGATGGAATAAGCACCAGCAAAGCAGAAAACCGCAATAATTGGCACAAGGATCACACTTGGAATTTTCACCACTTTGGCAAAAACACGGGTGAGATATTTGCCTTGGATAAGCATAAATAAATTCACAAAAATGAGCCCAATCATAATGGCATAGACTGTGCTGCCGTGATTTTGGAATAAATTAGGCCCAGGTGTTAAGCCATTAATCATTAAAGCACCAAGCATAATTGCCACGGCACCATCACCGGGAATACCTAGGGTTAAAAGTGGGATCAAGGTTGCCCCTGTCACCGCATTATTGGCTGATTCTGCTGCAGCAATACCTTCAATAGAACCTTTACCAAATAATTGTGGTTTTTTAGAGATTTTCTTTGCCACATCATAACTTAAGAAAGATGCCATTGACGCCCCTGTACCCGGGATAATCCCAATAATTGAGCCGATAATAGAAGAAAGTGTGAGTGGCTTACTAATGCTTTTCCATTCTTCACGGCTCATTTTTTCATTTTCAAAGGTAATTTTTTGCTCGGAATCTGACCGCACTTTTTCTTTTAAGAATAAAGCGCTTTTATTGATGATTTCCACCAAAGCAAACAAGCCAATAAGAACAATGACTAAATCGAAACCGCCATAGAGATACACATTATCAAAGGTGAAACGCATTGTGCCACCGCTGATTTGATCTTGTCCTACCGTTGCGATGAATAATCCTAAACAACCAGAAATAATACCTTTAAGCAAGCTATCACCACTGACGCCCGCAATAATTGTTAAGCCAAAGGCGCAAATAAGGAAATATTCAGGCGATCCCATTTTCATTGCCACCTTGGCAACTTCTGGCGCAAGGAAAAGTAGCACTAAGGCGCTAAATGTTCCCCCAATGAAAGAGGCATAAAGGGCAATATTCAAGGCTTTTTGTGAATGTCCTTGCACGGAAAGCGGATTACCATCCATCATTGTTGCCGTTGCGTGAGGCGTTCCGGGGGTACGGATTAAAATGGCTGAGATTGAGCCGCCGTAGCTGCCTGCACAATAAATGCCAAGCAGAAACATAAAAGAATCGATAGCGCCTAAGTTATAAGTAAGAGGCAGAAGTAGCACAAGACAAAGCATTACAGTTAGTCCCGGCACAGCACCAAAAATAATCCCAAGGAACAGCCCGAGGTTCATATAAAAGAAGCTACTCCAAGAAAAGAAAGCTTCAAAGCCATTGACAAAATGTTCTAACATCAATGCCTCCTTAAGGCAGAGAAACCCCTAACACATATTCAAAAACCAAGCTAATCGCTAAAATTGTTAGCACAACAATGAGATAATAAAGCCATTTTCGACAATGACTTAAATAGAGGAAAAGTAACGCGAAAATCAGTGATGCGCCTAAGAATGGTAATACATAGAGCAGTCCCCAATATAAAATCAGCAAACCAATGATTAAGAGTGAACGACTTTCTTCTTGCAGATCTAAGAGCATTACTTTGACAGATTTTTGGCGTACCATTCGCCATATTTCACGGACTAATAAAATCAGACTAGCAATCCACATTAGCCCAACAATCATTTTAGGGAAGGTTTGTGAATTAATAGCTTCTGCATTTTTACTTAATTCAATTTGAGAAGGGATAAGCCACCATAAGACGGTGGAAACACCTAAAAATAACACCGCACCAACAAATTCTTTATAAATTTTCATTTTCATTGCTTACCCCTTATTTGTGTTTATTTCACCAACTCAGCGTATTTTTTCGCTTTCACCATCGTGGAATCAATATAGCTTTTCACCCATTGACTATCTTGAATATCAATGTTCACGCCAATATTTTTTGCCACTTGTTGGAATTTCGGCTCCTGCATAATATTTTTTAGGGCGTTGTAGGCTTTTTCCACATTGGCAGGATCGGTACCGGCACGCATAAATACCGCACAGATATTGGTCATCCAAGTATCGTGCCCAAATTGGGTCACACTCGGCAAATCATACACATCATCTTTCAGCGGTTTATTATCGAAAGCAATGACCGGAATAATATTACCCGCTTTAGCAAATTCTTTCGCAAGGGAGGCGTGGGTAACCGCAAAATCAATTTCGCCAGAAACAACAGCTGCAAGGGCTTGGTTTGCGCCTTCATAAGGGATAATTTTGAATTTGCCACCCATTTCATCAATTAACGCCGCAGATTGTAATGCTTCTGAAGAATTGACACCATTTGCCCCAATTTTGATTTCCTTGCCTTCTTTAATGGCTTGGGCTAAATCTTGATAGCTTTTCACACCAGTTCTCGGATTAGTCAGCAAGATGAAGGTAGAAGAATACACGTTAATAACAGGAACAAAATCTTCAAATTTGTAAGCTACTTTCATTGTCAATGGCGCAATGGCGAAGCTACCTTCACCACCAAAAATCATTTTCGTGGAATTTGGTTTTTCTTTGAGATATTCCGTCAGTGCCACCGCACCACCAGACCCTAAAATATTATCCGCTAATAGAGGCTGACCAAATTGAGCCTTACCAAATTCAGACATCGCACGATTGACTTGATCCGCTAAACCGCCCACCGCCCAAGGGGTGATAATAGTCACAGGGCCTGAAGGCCATTCTTGCTGTGCTTTTTTATCTTCTTTACAGCCTGTTAATAGAGACAGACCAAGCACACCAGCTAAACTCACAGCTAATAGTTTTTTCAATGATTTCATCGTTTCCTCCTAGAAATGAACAAGATGAGTTGAAACTTAAGATTAGCTTAATTAAGAACAATACGCCTTGTTATGATGATTGTCATAAAAACAGAATGATCGGGATCACAAAATTGACAATTTTGTTAAAAATATTTAATGGAGCGATGAAATGCTGTGGGGCTTAGTTCCTTTAAACTACAGCGATGCTTAAATATATTTAATCATATGCTTGGCTTATTTCTATGAGCATTTAATTACGGTTTTGTAACAAATAATTTATATGTATGACAGGTACTTTCGGTGACTTACCGCTAAATACTTTCCCCAATATGAATATGGTAGCCTAAATCAATAATACTGCTTTGCTGTGGGATACCATTAATGCGATTAAGTAACTCTTCTGCTGCACGTTTACCTATTTCCAGACGAGGCGTGATAACGGTAGCCAGTTGAGGTGTCATTGATTGACCAACATCGTGTCCGTGGAAACCGGCAATACCAATCTGTTCCGGTACTTTAATTCCTAAACGTTGGCACTCAAATAATGCACCAACAGCAAGGTCATCATTAGTACAGATAATGCCGTCAATCTGAGGATATTGTTTTAATGCTTGGTGAAGCAGTTCTGCTCCTAATGAGAATGATGATGGCTGCTCTGTGATTAGGCTATAAGGTATTAAATTGTGTTTTTTCATTGCTATTTCATAACCTTGCATTTTGAGATGGGTTCGTTTGTCCATTCGTGCAGTAAAATAGACAATATGCTGATGCCCACGTTGAATCATTGTTTCTACCATTGCTTGGGAAGCAACGTTATTATCAAAACCAATAACTTGTTGAATACCTAACTGATGGCTATCCATAATCTCAATTACTGGAATATTCGCCACTTCAATCATTTTTAAGGTTTTTTCGGAGTGGTGATTTTCTGAAAGGATTAATCCATCAACATTATAAGAGAGTAGTGATTCTACACGCTGTTCTTCTTTTCCCAGACTATATCCATAGTGAGCAAGCATTGTTTGATAACCGGCTTTATCGGTGATAGTTTCAATTCCTTTAATTACATCAGCAAAAACTTGGTTGGTTAATGAAGGAACTAAAACACCAATAGCCCGACTTTTAGCATTAGAGAGCATACTTGGTGCCCGATTCGGAATATAGCCGAATTGTTCTATCGCCGCCGCAATTTTTTTGCGAGTTTCTTCAGCAACGGAATCTGGATTGCGTAAATAACGACTGATAGTCATTTTAGTTAGACCTAAATGATCGGCTATATGTTGTAATGTCGGGCGTTTATGCGAAGTATTCATCAATAACTCTTTAATGGTTAAGATTTCACTGCTCACAGTGGTAGATTTCTCTTAATTTGGCAAGGTGTTTTTTCCAAATTAAGCTCAATTCATTGAGTAACATATTGCGTATTATATGTCGTTCTGTGAATTGGAACATTATGAAAATAAAGATAAAAAACTCCCGTTATTTTAGGGAAAATAACGGGAGGATAACAGCAAAAATTAACGAGTACTGGTGCTGGTTGTCGTACGATTTGCTCTTCTGCGATCCATTTCGGTTAAGAAACGTTTACGAATACGGATAGAGCTTGGAGTGACTTCAACCAATTCATCATCGTCAATAAACTCCAACGCTTGTTCAAGCGTGAATTTCACCGGCGGTACCAATACGATGGCATCATCTTTACCGGCTGCACGCATATTGGTTAATTTTTTCCCCTGCAAACAGTTAACAGTAAGGTCATTTGAACGGCTATGAATGCCGATAATCTGACCTTCATAGACTTCAGCACCGTGTTCAATCATCAATTTTCCACGCTCCTGCAAGCCGAATAAGGCGTAAGCCAATGCTTTACCGGTGGCATTGGAAATCAATACGCCATTTTGACGTTGACCGATATCACCCGGTTTAACATCATCATAGTGACTGAAACTTGAGTAAAGCAAACCTGTTCCAGAAGTCATTGTCATAAACTCATTACGGAAGCCGATCAAACCACGACTTGGAATAATATATTCCAAACGAGTGCGTCCTTTGCCATCTGGTACCATATCGCGCACTTCACCTTTACGAATCCCTAACGCCTCCATTACGGCACCTTGATGCTGATCTTCAATATCAATCGTAACTTGTTCAAACGGCTCTTGTTTACGACCATCAATTTCACGGAAAATTACTTTTGGACGAGAAACGGCTAGTTCGTAACCTTCACGGCGCATATTTTCGATTAAAACGGAAAGATGCAACTCACCACGACCGGACACTTTGAAAGCATCGGGATCTTCAGTTTCTTCAACGCGTAATGCTACGTTATGTACTAACTCTTTGTTCAAACGTTCTAAGATTTGACGAGAGGTAACATATTTACCTTCACGACCACAGAACGGTGAGGTGTTTACGCAGAAGAACATTGTTACGGTCGGTTCATCAACGGTTAACGCCGGCAAAGCTTCCACATTGTTGATATCACAAATGGTATCAGAAATGTTTAATTCGCCTAAACCTGTCAATGCAATAATATCGCCAGCATTAGCAACATCTTCTTCGTAACGTTGTAAACCTAAGTGACCTAGCACTTGACCGACACGAGCATTACGAGTTTTACCTTCACTATCAATAATAGTAACGGCTTGGTTCGGTTTAATTGAACCTCGTTTGATACGACCAATACCGATAACGCCGACGTAATTGTTATAGTCCAATTGAGAAATTTGCATTTGGAATGGTTGATCCAAATGTACTTCTGGTGGTGCTACATATTTTACAATTGCTTCAAACAGAGGTGTCATATCATCCGCTAATTGGTCGTGATCTAAACCGGCAACGCCGTTCAATGCAGAGGCATAAATAATCGGGAAATCGAGCTGTTCATCAGTTGCACCTAAATTGACAAAAAGATCGAACACTTGATCAACAACCCAATCTGGTCTTGCGCCTGGACGATCCACTTTATTAATCACCACAATCGGTTTTAATCCGTGCGCAAAGGCTTTTTGGGTAACGAAACGAGTTTGCGGCATCGGACCGTCAAATGCATCAACTAATAATAAAACGCTATCAACCATAGAGAGAACACGTTCTACTTCACCTCCGAAGTCGGCGTGTCCTGGAGTATCTACAATATTAATGCGGTAATCATTCCAATTAATGGCGGTATTTTTGGCAAGAATAGTGATACCACGCTCTTTTTCTAACGCATTGGAGTCCATAACTCGTTCATCTGTTTCACCGGAACGAGATGATTCCAGTGTGCCTGATTGTTGTAATAGTTTATCAACGAGTGTAGTCTTTCCGTGGTCTACGTGAGCGATAATCGCAATATTACGCAATTTACTAATATCTAAATCGTTTTTCATGTAAAAATTATCTTGTAGTATTTTGAAATAGTTTGGCTATACTGAATATACTTGTTGCCTTTGAAGCCTTGTCATTTCAGTATAGCGAGTGAAAAGGTGGCAAATTATACAGCGTTTTAATGAAGACGGCTATTAAATAATGTGGTGTTACAATTTTTTGATTTAGATATTTTTTTATTAAAAATGAAAAAAATTGTTTTGTTTTTAATAAAAATAGGATATTGTTTATCTTAATCTAAAAAACCAACATTATATTTATAAATTAACTAGTCAAATACGAGAGGATTGATTATGGCAAACACTCAAGCAATTGCAAAAGTCTTTGAACTTATTGAAGAACACGGAATTCGTTTTGTTGATCTTCGTTTTACAGACATCAAAGGGAAGGAACAACACGTTTCTGTGCCGGTTAGTGCTGTTGATGAAGATTTTTTTGAAGATGGAAAAATGTTTGATGGATCTTCTATCGCCGGTTGGAAAACTATCAATAAATCCGATATGGTATTGATGCCGATTCCAGAAAGTGCATTAGTCGACCCTTTCTTTAGCGTTCCGACACTCTCTATTCGTTGTGATGTTTATGAACCAACTACAATGCAAGGTTACGATCGCGATCCGCGTTCAATTGCAATTCGCGCAGAAGAATACCTTAAAGCATCTGGTATTGCAGATACTGTATTAGTTGGACCGGAACCTGAATTTTTTATCTTTGATGATGTTCGTTTCAAAACAGGAATGTCAGGTTCTTTCTATGAAATTGATGATATCGAAGCGAGCTGGAATAGCGACAAAGAGTATGAAGGTGGAAACAAAGGTCATCGTCCGGCAACTAAAGGTGGTTATTTCCCTGTTCCACCGGTTGATTCTTCACAAGATTTACGTTCTGAAATGTGCTTAGTAATGGAAGATATGGGCTTAGTGATTGAAGCTCATCACCACGAAGTAGCAACAGCCGGACAAAACGAAATTGCTTGTCGTTTTAATACGTTAACTTTAAAAGCGGATGAAACACAAATTTATAAATATGTTGTTCATAATGTTGCGTTTGAACACGGTAAAACCGCTTGTTTTATGCCAAAACCACTTTTTGGCGATAATGGTTCAGGTATGCACTGCCATATCTCTTTAGGTAAAGATGGTGTGAATTTATTCTCCGGTGATAAATATGCTGGATTATCTGAACTTTCTCTCTTCTTTATTGGGGGTGTAATTAAACACGCTAAAGCATTGAATGCGTTTACCAACCCGACAACCAACTCTTATAAACGTTTGGTACCTGGCTATGAAGCACCAGTATTGTTGGCTTATTCAGCAAGTAACCGTTCTGCATCAATTAGGATTCCTACAGTATCAAGTCCTAAAGCGCGTCGTATTGAAGTTCGTTTCCCAGATCCAGGTGCAAACCCATATTTGGCATTTTCTGCAATTTTAATGGCAGGTTTAGATGGTATTATCAATAAGATCCATCCAGGGGATGCAATGGATAAAAACTTATACGACTTACCGCCTGAAGAGTTAAAAGAGATCCCAACCGTAGCTGGCTCTTTAGATGAGGCGCTTGCTTCATTGGCAGCAGATCACGAATTCTTAACTCGTGGTGGTGTATTCAGCAACGACTTTATTGAAGCTTATATCGAATTGAAAAATAAAGAAGTTGATCGTATTCGTTTACTACCACATCCGGCAGAATTTGAATTGTATTATTCACTTTAATTGTTACTGAAAGTCAGTTAAGTCAGGCTCCGAGAATAAGAAATTTTCGGAGCTTGTTTTTTTAGATAAAAGTAGTCTAATCCTTGATAAAACAGTTGATTTGTATTAAAACTAACTAAAGTTACCTAACACAACTGAGGAGTAAATAATGAGACTTTATACTTATGAGCATTGTCCATATTGTGTCCGTGCCAGAATGATTTTCGGTTTAAAAAATATCCCGGTTGATGTCATTGTGTTGGCAAATCATCACGAAGATACCCCTATGCAATTGGTGGGGCGTAAAGTAGTGCCGATTCTTGCCGATAGTGATGGAATGGTAATGCCGGAAAGTTTGGATATTGTCCGTTATGTTGATAAAAAATATGGTGAGCCTTGCTTAAAAGAAAATGTTCGTGAGGAGGTAAGTCAATGGTTGCAAAAAGTAGGGAGTTACTATAATCATTTAGTGATTCCTCGATTTACACAAATCGGCTTAAAAGAGTTTGCAATGCCGGAATCAGTGGAATATTTCACTATGAAAAAAAGCAAAATAATTGGTAATTTTGCTGAAAATTTAGCGCAGACCCCACAATATTTAGCAAAAATTAATCAGGATCTTAAAGAATTGAACGATTTGATTATTAGTCCGAAAGCCAGTTCTGGTGAGTTGTCTATCGAAGATATTGTCTTATTCCCGGTTCTACGTAATTTAACGATTGTGAAAGGAATTGAATTTCCGAATAAAGTTGCTGCCTATGTGAAAAAAATGTCATTGATGTCAGGCATAGAGCTTTATACGGATAGGGCGGTTTAATAAATTTTTTGTCAAAGATCTATTGCATTTTTGTAGATGATCCAGTAGTGTAAGTGACAGTTTTAACATTAAGGATACAAAAAATGAAATTTTCTCGAATTGCTCATCATCACCATCATCAACCTGATTAATCTTTCAGGCGATGGTGCGTGGAAGATTAATCATCTTCCGAGCATTCTATGAATCACAATCCTCTCGGAAGATCATTTCGAGAGGATTTTTTATTTTCAGTTATAGGAAAAAATTATGAGCATTACACAACTTTCTCGTAAAAATATTCAGGCATTAACCCCTTATCAATCTGCACGTCGGTTGGGGGGAAAAGGAGATATTTGGCTAAATGCCAATGAATACCCAATCTCACCGGATTTCTCATTAAGCGTTCAAAATTTTAATCGTTATCCTGAAGCACAACCACAGGCAGTGATCCAGTCTTATGCAAATTATGCTGGTGTGATTATGAACAATGTATTAGTGAGTCGTGGTGGAGACGAAAGTATTGAATTAATTATCAGAGCTTTTTGTGAGCCGAGTCAGGATGCTATTTTGTATTGTCCTCCAACATATGGGATGTATTCAGTTAGTGCAGAAACTTGCGGAATTGCTTGCAAAAAAGTGCCATTGACTAAAGACTTTCAACTAAATTTAGCTGAAATTGAGTGTCAATTGGATAATGTGAAAGTTGTGTTTGTTTGCAGTCCGAATAATCCTACTGGGAATTTATTAAAACGTGAGGATTTAATTTCTTTGCTAGAAATGACAAAAAATCGTGCAATTGTGGTGGTTGATGAAGCTTATATCGAATTTTGTCCAGATGCAACAATGGTTTCTGAGTTAAAAAATTATCCACACCTAGCTATTATCCGTACTTTGTCGAAGGCTTTTGCTTTAGCTGGCTTGCGTTGTGGTTTTACTCTTGCTAATGAAGAGTTAATAGGTGTATTGCAAAAAGTTATCGCTCCTTATCCATTGCCTAGTCCGGTCGTTGATATTGCAGCCCAAGCACTTTCTACACAAGGAGTGGCATTAATGCAGCAACGTGTTAATGAGGTGTTGAATAATCGTGTTAAATTAAGTGAAGCGTTGGTTCAATTCCCAATTATTGATACTGTTTATCCAAGTGAATCTAATTATATTCTGTTTAAAGCACAAGACGGACAAAAATTATTTCAATATTTATGGGATAACGGCATTATTTTGCGTAATCAAAATAGTCAATTATTTTTAGAAAATTGTATTCGTATTACTGTCGGTACGGCAACAGAAAACAGCCGTACATTAGAAGCCATTAATCAATTTGTACAGCAAGGAAAATAATATGAAAAAACAACAATCAATCTTATTTATCGATCGCGATGGCACATTAATTGATGAGCCGAAAACGGATTTTCAAATTGACAGCTTGGAAAAGCTCAAATTTGAAAAAAATGTTATTCCCGCGTTGTTGAAACTGCAAAAGAAATATCACTTTGTAATGGTTTCAAATCAAGATGGCTTAGGTACAGATTCCTTTCCTAAAGAGGATTTTGATAAACCGCATAATGCAATGCTTGATCTTTTCCGTTCACAAGGCATTGAATTTGATGATATTTTAATTTGTCCGCACAAGCCTGAAGACAACTGCCAATGCCGTAAGCCAAAAACTAAATTGCTCAAAAAATACATTGAAAAACAGCTTTTTGATCCTGCCACCAGCTTTGTAATTGGCGATCGTACCACTGATGTGCAATTGGCTGAAAATTTAGGTATTCAAGCCTTGCAATATCACCCAGAAAAGTTGAATTGGGATTTGATCGCAGAAAAATTATTGGCTGAACCCGTTACCAATATCGGCGAACGCACGCCACGTTATGCCGAAGTGGAACGCAAAACCAAAGAAACAGACATCAAAGTGCAAGTGTGGCTAGACGAAACGGGCATAAACCACATTCACACAGGCGTGGGCTTTTTCGATCATATGCTCGACCAAATCGCTACTCACGGTGGTTTTAGAATGAACATCAGCTGCAAAGGGGACTTGCATATTGACGAACACCACACGGTGGAAGACACCGCTCTCGCACTCGGCACAGCGTTAAAACAAGCCATCGGCGATAAACGTGGCATCGCCCGCTTTGGCTTTATGTTGCCAATGGACGAATGCAAAGCGGAATGTGTGTTGGATCTTTCTGGTCGCCCTTATTTCAAATTTAAAGCCAAATTTAAACGAGATAAAGTGGGCGATTTCAGCACAGAAATGACCGAACATTTCTTTCAATCCCTCGCCTTTACAATGCTTGCCACCTTGCATTTAAAAGCCAGCGGCGACAACGATCACCACAAAATCGAAAGCCTGTTTAAAGTGTTCGGACGCACCTTAAGACAAGCCATTCGTATTGAAGGCAATGAAATGCCGAGTAGTAAGGGTGTGTTGTAATCACTGCATTGAAAAGTGCGGTGCGATTTTTGAATGTTTTTAATACATCGAAATCAAATTTAACAAGGAAGATAAAATGCTAACTGATACCCATATCATCACCGACATCAAACAAATCATCGCCCAATCCCGTGAAAATGCGGTAAGAGCGGTGGATTTTCAGCGTGTGCTGATGTATTGGCACATTGGCAAGCGTATTTTTGAAGAAGAACAGCAAGGGCAAGAGAGGGCGGATTATGGGGCTTATTTAATCAAATATCTTGCTCAGCAACTTGAACCTGAATTTGGCAGTAGCTTTTCTCATCGAAATCTGAATTGGTATCGCCAATTTTATCGCACGTTTCCAATTGTGAACGCACTGCGTTCACAATTAAACTGGACGCAATATCGCTTGCTTTTACGCCTCAACGATCCTGATAAACGCGAGTTTTATATTGGTGAAAGTATCAAAAATAATTGGAGTTCTCGCCAGTTAGAACGCCAAATCAACAGCAGTTTATACGAACGTTTATTATTGAGTAACGATAAAGAAACCGTGCTTGCAGTGGCGAATAATCAGCTTGTTCCCAGTGATCCGAAACAGATTATTAAAGATCCGATGGTGTTGGAATTTCTTGGTCTGCAACGTGAAAGTGCTTATTACGAAAAAGATCTTGAACAAGCCATTATTACTCACTTACAAGAATTTTTACTTGAATTAGGCAACGGCTTTTCTTTTGTGGCTCGTCAGAAACGTTTACATCTTGATGGCGATGATTTTTTCGTGGATCTCGTTTTATACAATCGCTTGCTGCAATGCTTTGTGATTATAGAAATCAAAACCCACAAATTAACCCATCAGGATTTGGGGCAGTTGCAAATGTATGTGAATTATTTTGATCGCGTTGAAAAACTGCCACGAGAAAATCCAACCATTGGCATCTTATTATGTGCAGATAAAAACGATAGCGTGGTGAAATTTTCTTTACCCGAAAATCAACAGCAAATTTTCGCCAGCCAATATCAACTTTATCTGCCGTCAGAAGAATTATTGCTGACAGAAATACGCAAAGAAATCGAAAATTTTGAACAAAAACAACAAGAAAGCTAGGAAATTCAGAAAACAATGCAAACCATTACTATCATCAACACAGGCTGTGCTAATCTCTCTTCAGTGAAATTTGCGTTTGACCGTTTGGGCTATCAGGCGGAGATTACCGATGATTTAGCCAAAATCCAAAGTGCAAAAAAACTTATTTTGCCGGGGGTGGGAACGGCGTCAGCCGCAATGCAAAATATGCAATCTCGACAATTAACTGAAACAATTCAACAGCTCACTCAGCCTGTATTAGGCATTTGTTTGGGAATGCAGCTAATGACCGATTATTCCGCTGAAGGTGAAATAAAAACCCTTAGACTGATTAACGGCAACACGCAACGCTTGCCAAATAAAGGGCTGCCATTGCCGCATATGGGCTGGAATAAGGTGCATTATCAGGATCTCCACCCGCTATTTGAACATATCCCACAAGATAGCTATTTCTATTTTGTGCATAGCTATGCGGTGTTGCCGAATGAAAATACCATTGCAGCCTGTGATTATGGCGTGCCATTTTCTGCAGCGATTGCAAAAAATAATTTTTACGGCGTGCAGTTTCACCCCGAGCGTTCAGGCAAGGTGGGCGAGCAATTATTGCGGAATTTTATTGAAAATCTGTAATTTAAAAACGGTAAAATCGTTCACACTACCACAGGATTAAGCAGCCCATGGGGGTTGAAATTACGTTTATGGCTTAGTTAATAAAAACAAAAGAGAACACAACAATGAAAAAAACATCACAAATTATCCCCGCACTTGATCTAATTGATGGCAAGGTTGTGCGGTTGTATCAAGGGGATTACGCCCAGCAAACCCAATATAGCGACAATCCTATCGCCCAATTTCAGCATTATTTATCGCAAGGGGTGAAACAACTCCATTTGGTGGATTTAACGGGGGCGAAAGATCCGAGCCAACGCCAAACTAAACTTATTGGCGAAATCATTGCCACCACACAAGCCAATATTCAGGTGGGCGGGGGCATTCGTACAGAACAAGATGTGGCGGATCTATTTCGTGTTGGGGCAAACCGTGTAGTCATTGGTTCAACGGCGGTTAAGCAGCCTGAAATGGTGAAGCAATGGTTTCAAAAATACGGTGCGGAAAAATTCGTTTTAGCCTTAGATATTCATATCGTGGACGGTGAAAAACGCATAGCCATTCACGGTTGGCAAGAAACTAGCTCGCTCACTTTAGAGCAAGTGATTGAAGATTTCAGCCAAGTGGGCTTACAGCATGTGCTATGCACTGACATTTCTCGTGATGGCACATTGCAAGGCTCGAATGTGGCGTTATATCAAGAAATCTGCACCGCCTTTCCACAGATTGAATTTCAATCCTCAGGTGGTATCGGCTCATTAGCAGACATCGCTGCTTTAAAAAATACAGGCGTGGCTGGCGTGATTGTTGGTCGTGCATTACTAGAAGGAAAATTTGACGTGGCGGAGGCAATTCAATGTTGGAGCAAATGAAAAAAGATGCGAAATTCTCAGAAGATAGGAGATACAGGTATGTATTATCTAGAATATGGGACGATTCGTTACCTAAAATAATGTTCATTGGATTAAATCCATCAACTGCTGATGAAAATGAAGATGATAGTACTATAAATAAATGTATCAATTACGCTAAAAAATGGAATTATGGGGGTATTTATATGCTTAATTTATTTGCATTTGTAGATACCTATCAAAATGAACTTTACTATGAAAAAGATCCTATTGGAGAACTTAATAATAAATATCTAAAAGAATATGCAAGATTATCGGAAAAAATTGTTGTAGCTTGGGGAAACAATGGTGCTTACAAAGGACGCTCCAAAGAAGTTTATGATATGTTTAATCATTTATATTGTTTGAAAATTAATAAAACTGGAGAGCCTCATCATCCATTGTACATTAGCAGTAATATTGAATTACAAGAATATAAAAGGAGAGCATAATGCTTGCAAAACGCATAATTCCTTGCTTAGATGTTCGTGATGGGCAGGTTGTGAAAGGCGTGCAATTCCGCAACCACGAGATTATCGGCGATATTGTGCCGCTAGCAAAACGTTATGCGGAAGAAGGGGCGGACGAGTTGGTGTTTTATGACATTACCGCCTCGTCAGACGGTCGCACCGTAGATAAAAGCTGGGTGGAGCGGGTCGCCAAAGAGATCAATATTCCATTCTGTGTGGCTGGGGGAATCAAGACTATTGCCGATGCCGAGCAAATTTTCACCTTTGGCGCGGATAAAATTTCTATAAATTCCCCCGCACTTGCCGATCCTGATTTAATCTCTCGCTTGGCGGATCGCTTTGGCGTGCAAGCCATTGTGGTGGGGATCGACACTTGGTATGATGCCAAACAAGATAAATATTGGGTCAATCAATACACAGGCGATGAAAAATGCACCCGCCAAACAAACTGGCAAACCCTCGATTGGGTGCAAGAAGTGCAAAAACGCGGGGCAGGTGAAATCGTGCTAAATATGATGAATCAAGACGGCGTGCGTCAAGGCTATGATTTAGTTCAATTGAAAAAGGTACGGGAAGTCTGCAACGTACCACTGATCGCTTCAGGAGGAGCGGGCGAAATGGTGCATTTCCGTGATGCCTTTATTGAAGCCAATGTGGATGGTGCATTAGCCGCAAGCGTATTTCATAAGCGGATTATTGATATTGGGGAGTTGAAAAAGTATTTATGCAATGAAAAAATTGAAGTGAGAGGTTAGGAATAAAATGAGCAATAAATTATTAACAGAACAAATTAATTGGCAAAAAGTAGGCGGTTTGCTCCCTGTTATCGTACAAAATGCAACCACCTGTGAAGTGTTAATGCTAGGTTATATGAATGCGGAAGCTCTTGAGAAAACCCTTGCGGAACGGAAAGTCACTTTTTATTCACGCACTAAACAACGTTTATGGACAAAGGGGGAAACCTCGGGGCATTTCCTCAATGTGGTGGATATGAGTTTAGATTGTGATAATGATACGCTATTAATCCTTGCCGATCCTATTGGTGAAACCTGTCATACAGGAGCAGAAAGCTGTTTTCATCAATTTGAAAATAACAACGAGCCGGATTGGATTTTTTTCAGCAAGCTAGAACGCTTGATCGCCAGCCGTAAAGGCTCTGATCCTGAAAGCTCTTACACCGCACATCTCTATGCACGAGGCACAAAACGTATTGCGCAAAAAGTCGGTGAAGAGGGGGTTGAAACCGCATTGGCAGCGACAGTAGAAGATCGCGAAGAAACCATTTGTGAGGCGGCGGATTTAGCCTACCATTTAACCGTATTGTTGCAGGATGCCAATTTGACTTGGGGCGATGTGATTGAAAAATTAAAAGAACGTCATAAATAAACATCTGCAAACGAGTATTTATGGGGCGGTAAGCCCCATTTTTTATGCATTTAAAATCTGTTTGACAGTCGCTGTTATATTGGCTGACTGCATAATGGTGGAAATCACCGCAACGCCGTCTGCACCGGCTTGTAAAAGCGCAGCAACGTGTTCGGTTCTAATGCCGCCAATAGCGACCAAAGGCTTATTGATGCCTTGTTCACGCAAAAATTGCACAAAGTTGATCCCCACATCTGGCGCAGCGTCCGCTTTGGAAAACGTCGGGAAAATTGGACCGCAGCCATAATAATCCACGCCATTGAAAGCATTGTGTTGCTGCGCTTGTTGTAAGGTATTTACGGATAAACCAATGAGCATTTTGCCTTGAATTTGTTGAGCGAGCTTATCCACAGCAAAATCTTTTTGCCCAACGTGAATGCCGTCTGCGTGCAATTTTTCTGCGAGTTGAACATCATTATTGATAATAAAAGGCACATTATATTGTTTACATAAATGTTGGCATTGGCGGGCAAGTTGCTCAATTTGTTGTGGATCTTGCAAGGAAAATTGCCCTTTTTCACGAAATTGATAACAAGTAATGCCAGCCTTTAACGCCTGTTCTAAACGAGCTAATAAGGTTTGTTGTGGCTGACTTGCATCATATTGTGGTAGATGACGACAATCTTGCGTACCTGCCACTAAATAACAGCGTAAAATTGATTTATCCATTTTTTTGCTCCTGTGAATAAGCCCAGTGATTGGTTGGGCCTTGTCCGTGTCCGATATTTAAAGGGTGCGTGATGGCGCTGGTAATAAAGGCTTTGGCAGTTTTGCAGGCTTGCTCCAAAGATTGCCCTTTGGCAAGTTCAGCTGTTAAGCAAGCGGAAAAAGTGCAGCCTGTGCCGTGGGTATGCGGCGTGTTAAAACGTGGGCTTTCCAAGACAAAAGATTCTGTCGGCGTGAAAATAAAATCTTGGCATAGCGCACTTTCGCTATTTTGCTGATGGCCACCTTTTATAATCACGGTTTTTGCGCCCATTTGTTGTAAATGTTCAGCAATTTGCGTAATACTGTGCTGATCTTCAGCTTTCAATCCTGTTAAGGCTTCTGCTTCAGGCAGATTTGGCGTTAGTACATCGGCTAAAGGCAATAGTTGCTCACGCATCGCTTGAATTGCCGATTGCTCCAATAAACTTGCGCCCCCTTTGGCGATCATCACCGGATCGATAACCACATTCGCAAATGGGTGCTGACGCAAAAAAGTGGCCACGGTTTGGATAATTTCAGCCGTGCCGAGCATACCAATTTTTACCGCATTGGGCGTGAAATCTGCCACAATTGCCTTGAGTTGCGCTTCAATGGTGCTAAGGGGGATTAAATGAATATCGGTTACGCCTAAGGTGTTTTGTGCAGTAACAGCGGTAATCACGCTCATTCCAAATACATTACGCATTTGAAAGGTTTTCAGATCTGCTTGAATACCCGCACCGCCGCCGCTGTCTGAGCCGGCAATGGTCAGGGCTTGTGCAATATGCGTCATTGTTGCTCCTTATTTTTCTATGCGAACCTGTGCGAATTGTGCCACTTGTTGATCACTTAGCTCGCCAAGCTGATCTAAAAGTGCGGTGTAAAATTGCCCGTATTTTGTGCTTCCTAAATCTTTCGCAGCCAGTTGCCCTGCCACTGCATAGGCCGTACTGGCTTGCACTACTGCATTAAAAGGTTGGTTCGGGTCGACCGCTAAAAAAGCCCCTAACACCGCGCCAAGCAAACAACCTGAGCCCGTGATTTTAGGAAACATTGGCGTACCGTTATCAATGGCAGCCACTTGCACACCATCGCTGATGTAATCTACCGCACCGCTTACTGCCACAACACATTGATGACGTTGCGCAGCCAGTTTGGCAATTTGTTTTACATCGCCTTCGCCTTGCCCTGCGTCCACGCCTTTCGCCGCCCAATTCACTCCTGCTAGCTGGGCGATTTCCCCTGTATTGCCACGAATAGCGGTGAATTTTACCTTGCTCAGCAATTCAGCCACCACGTCCTTGCGATACTGTGTTGCACCCACGCCCACAGGATCAAGCACCACAGGAATGCCAACTTTATTTGCTGCTTTGCCAGCCGCCAGCATAGCTTTCACTTTGAAAGGATCGAGCGTACCAATGTTAATCACCAAGGCAGCACTAAATTGGGCAAGATCCGCCATTTCTTCTTCGGCATCCGCCATAATCGGCGATGCACCCAAGGCTAATAGTCCATTCGCTACATAGTTTGCCACCACAATGTTGGTGATGTTATGGATTAAAGGATTGGTTTGGTGAATTTTTTCTAATAAATTGAAGTTCATATTATTTCCTTTCTACTTAATTTGACGTGCATAATCGGATAAAAGCGGTACTTTTTTAATTAATCCTTGTTGGTGCATAAATTCCGCCATTGTTTGGTAACGGTGTTGATCCAATGCACGCGGCATTAAACTTAAACGCGGCAAAGTATCTTGCCACGCTGCACGATTCAGCGCGTTATCCAATTCTTGCGGTTTATAGCTCATAAATGTTTGCCACGCCTCTTGCGGATGATTGCTGATATAAACGGTCGCCTGTTCAATAGCAGTGAGAAAAGCGGAGAGTTTTGCTTGATATTGAGGGTTGTCTAATTTGTTTTTATTGGCTAATAAAATCAATTCATCATAGATTGGCACACCGTGTTCTTCCGGATAAAAAGCGATTCCCTGTTGTTTTTCTAAACTCAGCTGATTAAGTTCAAAATTACGAAATGCACCGACTACACCATCCACCTGTTTGCTCATCAATGCCGGTGATAATGACCAATTTACATTGATTTTTTCCACTTCATTCGGATTAACGCCGGCGGATTTCAGCATTGTGCCGAGTAAAACCTCTTCAAAACCACTGACCGAATAACCGATTTTTTTGCCTTTAAAATCGGCTAATGTTTTGATATTGCTCTCTTTTAAGGCAACGATACTGTTTAATGGCGTTGCGATTAATGTGGCTATACGCACCAAAGGCAAGCCTTGATCGACATCTAAATAAAGTTGTGGTTGATAACCGACAGCTAAATCACTTTTGCCGGCAGCCACTAATTTTGGTGGTATAGAGGGATCGGCAGGTTCAATGATTTCCACCTCAATTCCATTTTTTGCAAAAAATCCTTTCTGTTGCGCCACAATGAGAGCCGCGTGATCAGGGTTAACGAACCAATCCAGTTGTAAACTTAATTTTTCAGCTTGCGCAAACCAAGCAAAAAATGAGAGTAAAAATGCAGTAAAAAATAGACGAATTTTCATAAGATTTCCTCTGATTAATGTTATGAACGATCCAACCCCATTTGCCAAAAGGCAATTTCCATTCGGGTAGCGGTGGTAAAAATATGCTGCAAATTTTGCTGTTGTTGTGGAGAAATGCCGGCGCAAAGTTGTTCCAGCTGTTGAGCAATAGCATTGGCGGCAGCTTGAAACTCCTTGGCGGCATAGGTATCAATCCAAGTCTGATAAGGATTATTTTTCGCCTGTGGTACAGCCGCTAGCCGTTTACCGATTTCTGCATAGCCTAAAGCGCAAGGCGCAATGGCAGTATAAAGTTCAGCTAAACCGCCTTGTAAACCGCAATCAAGCATATAACGGGTATAAGCTACACAAGCCGGCGATTCCGGTGTATTGTCCAGCTCAGATTTAGAAATTTGCCATTGTTGGCAATAATGAATATGTAATTGCACTTCTGCCAAAATATGCTGCAAATCTTGATTAAAAGCAGTAAGTTGCGCAAAGCGGTGAGATTTATACATCGCCAACGCTAAAGCACGGCTGTAATGCAGTAAATAGTGATAATCTTGAATCAGATAATGTTGAAATGAGGCGAGCGGTAATGTGCCGTTGTCAAGCTGTTGCACAAAAGGATGTTCAACGTAATGTTGCCAATAGGGTTGAGCCTGTTGCATAAATCGCTGTGTAATTGACATTATTTCTCCTTAACGTAATTGCGTCACCCAAGGTAAGGCGCGACGCAGTAATTTATCGGTAATAAAAAAGAGCAGTAGCGTGATTAACATTAATAAAAACAGGGCAGAAAACATTAAATCAACCTGCATACGTGCGTTGGCGTGTAGCATTAGATAGCCTAAACCTTGATTTGCCCCGACCCATTCGCCGATGACTGCGCCAATCGGTGCAATGGAAACGGCTATGCGTAAACCGGATGCAAGCGCAGGTAATGCTGCCGGTAGACGAACTTTAAACAGCATTTGCCAACGAGTAATTTGCATGGTTTGTGCCAGTTCCAACCAAATCTTCGGCGTATTTCTCAAGCCGTCATAACAGGCGGCGGTAACCGGAAAATAGATAATTAGAATTGTCATTGCGACCTTTGAAGCCAATCCATAACCGAGCCACAACACCAACAGAGGTGCGATAGCAAAAACAGGAATAGCTTGCGAGATCAGTAGTAACGGCAATAAAAAAGTAGCAATCCGATTGGATATAGAGAGCAAAATGGCGGAAAACAAACCGAAAATAAAGCCAAGAAACAAGCCAAGAAAAATTTCCAATAACGTAACCATTGTGTGCTGCCACAACAGCTGATGCCGAGAAGCGAGCTGTTGGAACACATCGGACGGTGTCGGCAACAGATAGTGCGGTAAATTCCAAACAAGAATTGCGCCTTGCCATAATGCTAATAAAAATAGACAGAGCAGCGCAGTTTTTAACAGTGAGGATAGCGAATACATTAAGATTCCTCCTGCAAAAGAGAGAATAACTGTTGGTATAACTGCCAAAATTGCGGTTGTTGCGGTGAATGAACAACGGCTGAAACTTTATGTGAGAGAACAATACGATCAGTTTGTTTTTGCAGCACAAAAATATCATCACATAGCTGTAATGCTTCTTGCGGATCGTGTGTGACCAATAGGACCGTTTTCCCGGCTAATAAGGTGGTTGCAAGTTGATAGAGCTGTTGGCGTGTAACCACATCTAAAGCGGAAAAAGGTTCATCCATTAAGATTAAATCGGAAGATTGCATTAGCGTTCTCGCCAATGCTACACGTTGCCGTTGGCCGCCGGAAAGTTGATAACAAGGCTTATGCTGATAATCTGCTAATTGCACTTGCTCCAGTAGAGATAACGCTTGTTGGCGGCTTGCTTGATTTTTTGTGCCTTGTAAATGCTGTGCCAGCTGCACGTTATCTAAAACGGATAACCAAGGAAACAAGCCGTCATTTTGTGCCATAAATGCAATTTTTTGCTGATGGTTCAGGCAATGTTTAAATGTGATTTTTCCTGATTTCAGTGCGTTTTGTTCCAATCCGGCAATGACACGCAATAAAGTCGATTTACCCACACCGGAACGCCCGAGAACAGCACTCCAACGAGCGTGGGCAATATCAAAATTAAAGTCGACAAACAGCGGCTTGTCAGCAAATGACAAGGTTAATTGTCGGATTTCTACCGCATTCATTATTGATAACCCAATATCAGCGAATGAATGATAAATAGCGGTAATGAGTAAAAATCAGAAAGGAAATGGGAATAGATAAAAAGTGTAAATGTTGCATAATTAGTTTCCTACGTCAGTGCTAACTGGATCAGGTTCAACGGGTATTTTCTCAGCTGTTAAACAGCACCCCGACTAATGGTCGATTACTTTACAGCGAAATTTTGACAATGGCAACAGATAGGCAATGAGAAATTTCAGAAAATTGTTATTTTTATGTTACCCAAAACAAAATAAAAGAGAGATATGTAAGCGGTCTATTTTTAATTGAGTAGAAAATGACAAGATGTTTGCAAATAAAAACTCCCCCACTATTTATTGACTAATGGAGGAGTGTTCAATATCAAATCACAACAGCAAAGTTATAGAATTTCTTTTGCTTTAGCGACAACATTATCCACAGTGAAACCGAAGAGTTTGAATAACTCGCCTGCCGGTGCAGATTCACCGAAACGATTCATTCCGACAATACGACCTTCTAAACCAACGTATTTATACCAGAAATCGGCAATACCGGCTTCAATAGCAACGCGTTTGTTGACACTGCTTGGTAATACGCTTTCTTTATAAGCGGCACCCTGTTTATCGAAAACATTGGTGCTTGGCATAGATACAACACGTACTTTGTGACCTTCTGCGGTTAATTGTTCCGCTGCTTTCACTGCCAATTCCACTTCTGAACCGGTTGCAATAAAGATTAATTCGGGCGTACCTTCACAATCTTTTAAGACATAAGCACCGCGTCTAACATCGGCAAGTTGTTGGGCGTTACGTTCCATTTGTGTTAAGTTTTGACGAGTGAAAATTAATGCACTTGGGCCTGCAGTGCGTTCAACCGCTGCTTGCCACGCAATCGCAGATTCCACTTGGTCACACGGGCGCCAAGTTTCTAAATTCGGAATTAAACGTAATGTTGCCGTTTGTTCTACCGGTTGATGGGTTGGCCCATCTTCCCCTAAACCAATGGAGTCGTGGGTGTAAACAAAAAGCACACGTTGTTTCATTAACGCTGCCATACGCACTGCATTATGCGCATATTCCATAAACATTAGGAAAGTGGCACCGTAAGGAATAAATCCACCGTGTAGAGCAATGCCGTTCATAATGGCGGACATCCCGAATTCACGCACACCGTAGTTAATATAGTTTCCATCAATCACATTGGCTCGTAATGGTTTAGAACCCGACCATAAGGTTAAGTTTGAACCCGCTAAGTCAGCAGAACCGCCTAAAAATTCAGGCAGAATTTTGGCATAGGCTTCAATCGCATTTTGTGAGGCTTTACGGCTGGCGATAGTCGCCGGATTGGCTTGCAATTTTTCGATAAAGGCTTGAGATTGCGCTTTCCAATCTGCCGGTAATTCGCCGGCTAAACGACGTGATAATTCAGCTGCCAATTCTGGATACGCTGATTGATAAGCAGCAAAGCGTTGTTGCCATTCCGCTTCTCTTTCTGCGCCTTGTGGTTTGGCATCCCATTCCGCATAAATTTCAGCTGGAATTTCAAATGGTGCATAGTTCCAACCTAAATTCTTACGGGTTAATGCAATTTCTTCCTCTCCTAGCGGCGCACCGTGACTGTCGTGAGAATTGGCTTTATTTGGTGAGCCATAACCGATAATGGTTTTACAGATAATTAATGTCGGTTTTGAGGTTTCCGCTTTTGCTGCTTCAATCGCCGCTTTGATTTCAGCGGAATTATGACCGTCTACTGCAGGAATGACGTGCCAGCCGTAAGCTTCAAAACGTTTTTGGGTATCATCGGTAAACCAACCGTCAACGTGACCGTCGATTGAGATATTGTTGTCATCGTAGAACGCAATTAATTTACCCAAACCTAAAGTACCGGCAAGAGAGCAGGCTTCGTGAGAAACACCTTCCATTAAGCAGCCGTCGCCCAAGAAAACATAAGTATAGTGGTCAATTACATCGTGTCCCGGACGGTTAAATTGACCGGCTAAGGTTTTTTCGGCAATCGCCATACCGACAGCATTAGTAATGCCCTGCCCCAATGGCCCAGTGGTGGTTTCGACACCCGGTGCATAACCATATTCAGGGTGCCCCGGCGTTTTAGAGTGTAATTGACGGAACTGTTTTAAATCGTCGATAGAAAGGTCGTAACCGGTTAAGTGTAACAAACTATAAATCAACATTGAGCCGTGACCGTTGGAAAGCACAAAGCGGTCACGATTAACCCATTTCGGGTTGTTTGGATTATGAGATAAAAAATCACGCCATAAAACTTCGGCGATATCCGCCATTCCCATAGGCGCACCCGGGTGCCCTGATTTTGCTTTTTGCACTGCATCCATACTTAAAAAACGAATTGCGTTTGCTAATTCTCGGCGAGTTGCCATATTTTTCTCCTTCTTTGCTAGCTAATTTCGAGTAGATAAGAGCATTTCTCTTAGAAAAACCTCATTTACTTTACCACTATTTTGTCGTGAAGTTGATTGCGTTATCACTTATTTTTGATCTGAATGACTCAAATTCAAAAGCCTGTTCATTCTACGTTATTTTTAGTAAGAAAAGGCAAATCAATGCAATTACTTATTACCGCTATTGCACGAAAGACAGCGCCTTTTCAACCACTTCGATACCGGCGCCGGTTTTATGTGCATTTTCGCTTAAATAACGTCGCCATTGTCTTGCACCGCGTTGATTTTGGAATGCACCCAGCATATGACGTGTGATTGCTCCCAACGGCACGCCTTGCTGTAATTCCCGTTCAATATAAGGAAACATTTTTTCAACCGCTTCTAATGGGGTAACGATTGCTGCATTCGGATCAAACAACGCTTGATCAATATATCCCAATAATTGCGGATTTTGATAAGCCTCACGCCCAACCATTACGCCATCGACATATTGTAGATGCTGTTGTATCTCTTCAATCGTTTTTACGCCGCCGTTGATCGCAATTTTCAGTTGTGGAAAATCCCGTTTTAATTGATAAACACGTGCGTAATCAAGCGGTGGAATTTCTCGATTTTCTTTCGGGCTTAATCCGGAAAGCCACGCTTTTCTGGCGTGAATAATAAAATCCTGACAACCGACTGCAGCGATTTTTTCAACAAAATCACAAAGAAATTCATAACTGTCGAGATCATCAATGCCGATTCGGGTTTTAACCGTGACCGGAATATTGATGCGTTGCTGCATTGCGTCAATACATTGTGCCACTAAGTCCGCTTTCGCCATTAGACAGGCACCGAAGAAACCGTTTTGCACGCGGTCTGATGGGCAACCGACATTCAAGTTAACTTCACTATAACCACGCTGCTCGGCAAGTGCGGCACAATCCGCCAGTTGTTGCGGATCGCTGCCGCCTAATTGTAGTGCTAACGGCAATTCTTGCGGATGATAAAGCAGATGATCATATTTAGCATAAATGATCGCCGGTGCGGTGACCATTTCGGTGTACAGCAAAGTATGACGACTGAATTGTCGATGAAAAAAACGGCAGTGACGTGTGGTCCAATCCAGCATTGGGGCGACAGAAAATCGCCCACGATAAAAATCAATTTGTGTTGTTGTCATTGGTTTTCTGTTGTTGATTAAATTGTTCTTGAATACGTTGACGGAAGCGTCCCGCCGCAAAATGATAAAACGGTTTAGGGCAAATTTGGCGTGACACGATGGAAGCCATTAAGCTGGTACTGAGCAGCCAGACTAATTCGGGCTGACTTCCTGTCATTTCCATTACAATCACACTGGCGGTCACCGGTGATTGTGTTGCCGCAGCTAAAAAAGCTGCCATAGATAATAACACTAAAAAACGTTGATCAACGATACCGCCGCTCAAATGCCAAATGTTGCTGCCGATTGCAGCACCGGTGGTTAATGCCGGTGTAAAAATCCCGCCGGCAATTCCGGACCAGTAAGTAAAGACAGTGGCAAACAGTTTAGCAATGCCGACAGAATCATCTAAAGCCTGATCGTTTAACGCTTGAGTAACCACCGCATAGCCGGTGCCATATGTTTGATGATTGGTGAATGTGCCAAGCGCCGCTAATAATAGACCGAGTATAAAGGCGACAATGATAGGATGGCGGCGCACAAAGCCACGCATAAATGCAGGTAAATAAGCAGCAAGCCCTTTACCTAATAGACGCGCGAATAAACCACCGAAGAAACCGCAGATAACGGCACTAATCAGTAACCATAGCACAATATTTTGTACGCTGTCGGCACCGCGATATTGCGGAAAGTAAGGGTTATTCCCTTGAATCAGTACCAGCATAAAACCGGCGGCAAGAACACCTAATAATACACGACGTTCCCAACGTAACGGCGTGCCTCTTCCAATCTCTTCAATGGCAAAAATAACCCCTGCCAAGGGGGCATTAAATGCAGCTGCCAAACCGCCGGCAGCACCGGTAGCAATTAATTCGTTATAACTCAAGCCTTTAAATGCCAAATTATATTTGCGACAGAATTTCCCCCAAGATAACATTACTGCCGCGCCCACCTGTACCGAAGGCCCTTCACGCCCGACGGATGCGCCGCAACACATTGCCAAAAAGGTGAGCGGAATTTTCCAGACGGTTTGAGCAAAATGTACCAATGTTTCTTTAGGCTTGCCGTGCGGTAAAGCAATAGAAGCGATAACTTGTGGGATACCGCTACCGGCAACATAAGGCGTAAATTTTTGGGTAAACCACGCAAGTGCTGCAATGCCGAAAGGAAGTAAAATCCAGGCAACTATTGGATCAAGGTTGACTAAAAAGGTATTAAGTTCTAATCCAAGTTCAACCAGTTTTGCAAAACCCCAAGAAACAAGCGCCACTAAGAGTGCACCAAACAGTAAACAGATAAATTCAATACTTTTGCGGGAAAGACGAGAAGTTTGATGTGTTTTGTGTTTTAAATAATGGCGTAAATGAGAAAAATATTGTTCTAACTGAGAAAGCATAAAAATAGGCTTGAGCAAAATTGACTAAATGGCGGTCATTATAAACAAGAATATTCGAGAATCGAAATGCTTTTGCGGTTTTTTCGCTTCTCGAATATCAACTGTGATTTAAATACAACCGCCACAGCTGCCGCAACGCCAATCATCTTTATTTACGGCTTGATAAAAAAAGCGCATATTTTGTTCTTCAATCGGAATATCTTCCTGAATAAAAACATCGGTTAACCATTCAATATTTTCTAAAATCCAGTCATTTTCATCCAATCCTTCGAGATAAAGCTCATCTTCCGGATCGATAAAATTGTAGATTCCGCGTGTACCCATATCGTGTTCGCGTTTCTCTTCCGGCAAAGTAATCGGTTTGCCTTGATAAGTAATTTCCCAATGCCCTAAACAAAGGGTATTACCTTTCGATGACCAGTGTGCATCAAATGGATTTTCCATATTCGTACCTCTCTGATAAATCGTTGGCGGCAGTATAAGCCCGTATAACGCAGGCTTTAATTACTTAAATGAGGTAAATCACGTGATTATTTGATATAGCTCAATTTTTGTCGGTAATAATGCCAGTTGAAATATTGACCGGGATCGATCTTACGACCGGGCGAAATATCGCAATGGCCAACAATCCGATCGGGCGTAATTAACGGGTAAGTTTGCATAATGGCAGCAGTGACTTCAGCCAAAGTGCAATATTGTTGTTCAGTAAAGGGTTGATTATTGCTCCCCTCCAACTCAATTCCAATGGCAAAATCATTACATTTTTCACGCCCTTGAAACGAAGACAAGCCGGCGTGCCACGCACGTTGATTAAAATTAACATACTGTTTAATTTCACCGTTTCGTCTGATTAAACAGTGCGCGGAAACCCGTTGCTGATAAATTTCGGCAAAATAGGGGTGAAGCGAAGGGTCTAATTTCCCTTGAAAGAAATCATCAATAAAATCGCCGCTAAATTGTTCCGGCGGTAGGCTGATATAGTGAATCACCAGCAATGAAATATCATTAACATCGGGGCGCTGATCAAAATGCGGTGAAGGAATTTGTACCGCATTTTGTAGCGTACCATCTATTATTTTGTACATAAAAATTCTCTTTTTTCGATCAGTATCACAATATTTTAACGAGTTTCTGGGCTAATGAAGCTGTTTTTGTCATTTTTTAGCAAATTTTTTTGCGAGGAGCTGATATGAAAAAACGTGAACAACTAAAGGCGAATTATGCCGGATTTACTTTAATTGAATTGATGATCGTCATTGCGATTATTGCCGTGTTGGCAACCATTGCCATTCCCTCTTATCAAAATTACACCAAAAAGGCGGCAATATCAGAATTGATTCAAGCCTCTTCACCCTATAAGGCGGAAGTTGAGCTCTGTATTTATAACACTAAGAGTAAAGCAAGCTGTAACGCCGGTCAAAACGGCATTCAGGCGAAGCCGTCTAATATGGATAAATTTAAATATCTTAAAGAGGTTAATGTGGCTGCCGGTGTTATTTCTGTTTCCGGTAAATCCAGTCTGGAGAACATCAGTTATACGATGACACCAAGTGATGGCAATAACGGTGAATTAATTGATTGGAGTGTAACTTGTAACGGTGATAATGGGCTGTTTCCGGCAGGATTTTGTAGCAATACTTCTGCAAATTAATTAGGGAGCAGCGAAAATGGGCTATTGTGTAAAGGCATTGGATTCGGAGCAGTTGTTTGAAATTTCAGAATTGCAATGGCAGAAGAATCAACAGCAATATGAACTGTTATTGCGTTATTTAGCGGTACCGTTGCAGGAACAAGTGCAACAGTTATGGTTAGCGGTTGAGTCTTTCGATAATTTAGCAGCTTGCGAGACCTTTGCTTTTCTTTCCGGCAAACAGATTGAGCCGGTTGCAATCGGACAAACTGCACTGAAACAGTTATTACAGCAGCTGCAACCCGGAACGGCGACAAATCAAGTGCAAGAATCACAACTGCATAGTTATCAGCAAAATGATGTTGTCGCAAAATCGGATGAAATTGCGGAAGTTGATGCACAAGAGCCGATTATTCAACTATTCAATCAATTATTGGAATCAGGTTTGCAATATTCCGTTTCTGATATTCATCTTGAGCCGTTACGTCAGGAGTTCCAGATCCGTTTTAGAATTGACGGCGTATTACAACGGCATCAGGTGCTGACATTGTCAATAGGTCAACGCTTAAACTCACGCCTAAAATTATTGGCAAAACTGGATATTAACGAATTACGCTTGCCGCAGGATGGTCGTTTTCGTTTTAAAACCGCATTCGGTGAAACATTAGATATTCGGTTATCTTCTCTACCGACACAATATGGTGAAAAAATCGTATTACGATTGCAACCTAACACACCGGTGTTTGATGATTTTACCGAACTGGGAATGACAAACGAGCAGGCTATGCTGTTCCGGCAAGCGTTATCTCAACCGCAAGGATTAATCTTGGTTACCGGACCGACCGGAAGTGGTAAAAGTTTGACATTATATAGCGGTTTATATTTTTTAAATCAGGAAAGTCGCCACATTCTTACGGCGGAAGATCCGATAGAACTGCAATTAAACGGTATTATTCAGACCCAAGCAAATGCCGCAATCGGGTTAACTTTTGCGACATTATTGCGGAGTTTTTTACGCCAAGATCCGGATGTCATTATGGTTGGGGAAATTCGAGATCAGGAAACGGCAGAGATAGCATTACGCGCGGCACAGACAGGACATTTAGTGTTATCGACACTGCATACCAATACGGCAATCGGTGCAATTTCCCGATTACAACAGTTGGGAATAGCACAACATGAATTGGAAAATTCATTATTGCTGGTGGTGGCACAACGCTTAGTTCGCAAACGCTGTACCTTATGCCAAGGCGATAAATCCCAACAATGCGATTGTGTTGACGGTTATCGCGGACGAACAGGGGTTTATCAACTGCTACATTACTATCAACAACAAATTCAAATGGATTATCCGACATTATTGGCGGCAGCACAGCTGAAATTACAGCAACGGATCACGACAACAGCAGAGGTTGAACGCGTCTTCGGCAAGACGGAGAACAGCTAAAAATGGAGAAAAACAATGCCGGAATATCGTTGGAAAGGAAAAGATCAATTTGGTAATAGCGTCAAAGGAGTATTGATTGCGGACGATCGGGAACAGGCACGTCAACGCCTTTTTGCACAAGGGATCTTTTTATCCTCATTAAATAAAAATTGGCAATTTTTCTCCACACTAACATTAGAGAAACAAGCTGAATTTTTATTGCAGTTCGCATTATTGTTGCAGGCAGAGATACCGTTGAAACCGGCGTTGCAGATGTTACAGGAAAGTTGTGATTCAACCTCTTTATACCAACTGATAGGGCGGTGCTTAACCGCATTGAACAGTGGTTTTTCATTATCAACGGCATTAAAAAATGAAAAGCAATTTTTATCGGAACAGGAGTGGCAATTGTTATACAGCGGTGAAATCAGCGCACAATTGGCAAAGGTAATGAAACAATTAGCAGATAATAAATTGCGACAACTAAAGTTACGGCAGCAGATGAAAAAAATAATGTTTTATCCGTTAATGATGTTGTCGGTGTCAATGTTATTAACGGTGTTATTGCTGCTCTTTATTGTGCCTAAATTTGCTGATTTATATGATCAACAACAGCACGCCTTACCGTTGGTTACACAAGTTTTATTACAGTGTTCTCAATTTTTGCAAAATTATCTGTGGCAATTATTGATGGTATCTGTCGTAGGCGTTGTTATGCTAAGACGGTGTTATCTGATGTTTCCCTCATTACGGTGGCAATTATTGAAATTGGCTTGTCTAATTCCGTCAATTAAACGCCTTTATTTGCATTTACAACAAATTCAGTTTTATACCATTCTCTCTTCAATGTTAAATTCAGGCATAACTTTGCAACAGAGCTTAGCGACATTTTTACCTCAATCCAGTTATAAACAAAGCCGAGCAGCAACAAAATCAATTTTAGCGATTGAAGCACAGCAATGTTTACAGAGTTTGCAGGCAGGGCAAAGATTTTCAGCAGGATTAAGCAGTCGATTTATTCCTTATCAGGCAAAACAGATGATTATTATCGGTGAAAATAGCGGCAATTTGGTGCAGATGTTGCACTATTTAGCGGAACAGAGCCAACAAAATTTATCTAATCAAGTGGAGGTGTTTTCTAAATTATTGGAGCCGATATTAATGTTAATAATCGGCTCGATTATTGGTGTGGTTATTGCCGGTATGTATTTGCCGATTTTTAATATGGGTAATGTCGTTTTATGATTGTCGCAGTTTTATTACTACTGATAGTTGTTTTTTTCTGTTGGCATCAACAACAGCACGCTATTTTGTCTGAAAAATCTTCAGTTTGTTTTAACGTGGAGAGCAGCTTGCATCTTCTTTGCTACTTACTGATTGCACTAGCCTGTTATTTTTTAACGATGAAGAGTTGGGTAGCGTGGTTGTATTATGTGCTTTACGCCGTATGTTATCAGGTCGCAATATTGGATTATCAATATCAGCGAATTTCTGTGATCCACTGTTATTTATTGTTGGTTTGCGCATTATTGTTGGCAGCGTTTGAAATAAGTTCACTAGCACTTTTTGATGCGGTGATTAGCTTTTCTACCGCTTTTGTTTCCGGATTATTGCTTTATCTTTTGTTATATTTAAGCGGAAAAACAAACGCATTAGGGCTCGGTGATGTTTTATTATTCCCCTCGTTAGCGTTATTGATTTCAGTATATTTTCTTCCCTATCTGTTACTCATATCCAGTATAATAGCCATACTGCACTATTTACTTTTAAGCGGTGGTCGAGGGCGTTATATCCCCTTTGCACCGAGTTTGGTGATTGCAGCGTTAAGTCTATTTTTATTACAGGAGAGCGGCAAACTCTCTTTTTTAAATTAAGTGGAGTGTAATGAATGAGTTATGTGGTCGGGCTGACCGGCGGTATCGGCTGCGGCAAAAGCACGATTGCCGATCTGTTTACGGAACTCAATGTGCCGATAATTGATGCCGATATTGTGGCTCGTCAGGTGGTGGAAAAAGGTTCTCCACTGTTGACAAAAATTGCGGAACATTTTGGTTCGGAGATATTAACTGCCGAAGGGGCATTGGATCGTAGTGCGTTGCGGCAAAAAGTATTTAATGACGAAGCGCAGAAACAGTGGCTTAACCAGTTGTTACATCCGGCAATCAGAGAGGAAATGTTGCGACAATTACAGCAACAAACAGCACCTTATGTATTATGGGTTGTGCCTTTGTTGTTGGAAAATCATCTGCAGCATTATTGTGATCGTATTTTAGTGGTTGATGTCAGTGAAGAAACCCAGTTGCAACGGGCAAGCCGACGTGATCAAAATTCAGCAGCATTGATTAGAAAAATTATGCAATCACAAGTGTCACGTCAACAACGTTTAGCAGAGGCGGATGATGTTATCAGTAATGAACAGCAGTTAACGCCGGAAAATCTACAAACGTTAAAAAATGAAGTGCAGCAGTTGCATCAAAAGTATCTACGATTAGCACAAACAGAGGTGAAAGATGTCAGATAAAGTGAGTGAAAAAGAAGAGATATTTACTGTTCCTTGCCCGATTTGCCACAAAGAGGTGGAATGGTCGGAGAAAAGCCCTTATCGTCCGTTTTGTAGTAAGCGTTGCCAATTAATTGATTTAGGCGAATGGGCGGCGGAAGAGAAGAAAATCCCGACCGAAGAGAGCCCATTTACCACTGAAATTGATCAGGCTAAATATATGAGCTGATTTGTCGTTGATAACAATGAATTTTTATTGGGCATTTGTGCTGTTTTGTTCGATTTTAAACCAGCTAAAAACGAGGGAATAAAAAGGTGGAGTTGGAAATTCAACATCAGGATAGTGGGAAACAAGGGCGTTTTTTTATTGAGAAACAGCATCAGTGTGTCGCATTTTTGAGTTATGTTTATCTGAATGAAACGATGATTAATGCTGATCATACTTTCGTTGATGTGAGTTTACGTAATCAAGGTGTAGGCGATAAATTAATTCAAGCGTTGCGGCATTTTATTGCTGAGAAAAATTTAAAACTCAAGGCAAGTTGTGGTTATGTGGCAGCAAAATTAAGAAAGGAATTAGCAGAATAAATTTGAGAAAACAGAGGCTTTGCCGCGAAGATGAAATCCAATGGCAAAGCCTTTTTATTTAGCATTTAACCGACTGGAAAGAGCAATGGATTAATGCCGCTACGGGCATAGCCTTTTTCTTCCATTTCATTGTCGAGTAACAAGGTTGCCAAGTCATCTGCTGCCGGTTCAACATTAGGATCTTTATCTTGATATAACACCTTCAAATAGCTGTGGCAATCATCGCAGCTTTCCGCTTTGACCGCCGCATATTCGCTATCAAGTGACCAATAATCGATATGTGCAGTTTGTTCGCAATTTGTACATTTGCTGCGCACAATATTCCATTCGCTTTCACACAACGCACAATGTACATAACGCAAGCCTTGTGTTGTGCCGAAATGAACCACACTGGTGATTGGTGCTGAACCGCATACCGGGCAGAAATGGCGATGTTCACCGAGTTCCGCATTAGCGTGATGTGGAATTTGTTGCACTAATTGTACCCAATAAAGATTTAAAGCTGCCCACACAAAAATTGCCTGATCACTGCTTACCGCTTCAAATTCACTGTTCAATAGATGATCAGCAATTTGTTCACGTTGTTGCATAGACATTTTTTCCAATGTTTCGATGGTATCGGCAATGACACCATCAGCGAAACTTTTACACTCTTCAAGTAGATGAGTGAGTAGCGTTTGCCAAACAGCATCACGTTTCCAGTTTTTGAAATGTAACGGCTGTGAGGCGAGAACTTCTGCACTTAGAACCTCTTTATCTAAACGAGGATCTTTTGCGATAGGTTGTTCCTGTAATAATCTTAGCTGTACATCAACAATTTTTGCGGTGAATTGCAAATAATCTTTGAAAGGACTGTTTTCCGCTAATTGACGTAAGCGTTTCGCTCGACGTTGATATAAATTTTTAGGATTCGCGAAAAGAAGCGGGGGGCTGTTTAGCCCCTCCGCTGCCTGTTTGATTTCGCTTTCCGGTAGGATACGAATACTCATATTATTGTTTTTCCTGTTGTTCTTCTCGTTCTAAAATCGGTTTGATTTCTTCACGGAACCAACGTGGGTGGTGTTTTTTTGCCCAACGTGCAGTAACAGTACCGACAAGCATTCCGGTAATTGACCCTTTCACCCAAATCGCCATATAGATATGAACCATAATGCCGAGGATTAAAGCGATTGCACTGCAAGCGTGTAATAAAATCGCAACACGGATAACAGGAATTGGGAATGATGGCGCGAAATAAGGTCGCCACATAATGACTCCGGTAACTAACAACAGCAATAATGCGCCGATGAGTGTCCAGAAGAGTAATTTCTGTCCCATATTGTAGTGACCGACATCAGACACGTGGTGTTCGTTGCCTTTCAACACTTCCACCACATTTAACAGCCAACGCCAGTCGCCTTTTTCGATTAAATTGTCACGCCAATAGGTTTTAAACAGCACCATAAAAGCAGCAATCATAATTAATCCGGTAAATGGATGCACAATTCTTGCCAGTTGCGGTGTACCAAGAATATCAGCAATCCAAGAGAAGTCTTGGAAGAAGAATGAAAGCCCGGACAATCCTGTTGTGAAAAAACAGAAAACAACAAGCCAGTGACTTAAACGTTCTTTGGTATTATGGCGTAACACTTTTTTGTTTAAATCTACCATCGTTATTTCCCTCCTTTTTCATCATTTTCGTGCGGATCAAGCGGTTTTTCTTCATCCATCTCTTCAGTGTTTGGACCTACGGCAATATAGTGCGCTGCTGCACCTACCGCTAATGCACCCATTGCCACGCCGGCAATTGGTTTAAGAATGCCTTTCCAGAGCGAAACCACTTCGCTGATATGTGGATCTTTCGGCAAGCCGGAATAGAGTTCAGGACGATCAGCGTGGTGTAGCACATACATTACGTGAGTACCGCCAACACCTTGAGGATCATAAATACCGGCATTTTCATAGCCACGGCTCTTAAGATCCGCTACGCGTTTTTCAGCATATTCCAACATTTCCTGTTTGCTACCGAAATGGATTGCGCCGGTCGGACAAGTTTTCGCACAAGCCGGAGCCTGACCGACACTGACACGATCGGAACAAAGCGTACATTTATAAGCACGATTATCTTCCGGATTGATACGAGGAACGTTAAACGGACAACCGGCAATACAGTAACCACAACCGATACATTTATCGGATTGATAGTCAACGATACCGTTTGCATACTGAATGATCGCTCCCGGTGAAGGACAAGCTTTCAAACAGCCCGGTTCAGCACAGTGCATACAACCGTCTTTACGGATTAACCATTCAAGACGATCATTTTCTTCAACTTCGTTGAATTTCATCACTGTCCAAGCTTTTGGCTCTAAATCAACCGGGTTGTCGTAACTACCGACACATTCACCCGGTTCGGCACGTAGATTGTTCCATTCGGAACAAGCGACTTGGCACGCTTTACAACCGATACAGGTTGTTACGTCAATTAATTTTGCCACCTCTACCGTGTGATCACGCACTTGTGGTGCCGGTGTTAGCGCTGAAGTGGCTGAGGCGCGGATAATATCTTGAGTTTGAACTGCCATCTTATGCCTCCGCTACTTTTTCAATGTTAACTAAAAACGCTTTGAATTCCGGTGTTTGCGTATTGGCATCACCGACACGAGGTGTCAAGTTATTGGCGAAGAAGCCTTTTTTACCGACACCGACAAAGCCCCAGTGAATCGGAATACCGACAGTATGTACCGGTTTACCGTCAACGTTTAATGGACGGATACGTTTGGTAACAACAGCAACTGCTTTAATATAACCACGAACAGAAGTCACTTTTACTTTATCGCCGTGTTTAATGCCTTTTTCGGCAGCAAGTTGTTCGCTGATTTCCACAAATTGTTCCGGCTGTGCAATCACATTTAATAGTGAATTCTTCGTCCAGAAGTGGAAATGTTCGGTTAAGCGATAGGTTGTTCCGACATAAGGGAATTTTTCGTGTGAACCGAAAGATTCCTTATCTGATGCCAAAATACGTGCTACAGGGTTTGAAATCACGTTCGGATGCAATGGGTTTGTACCAATCGGTGTTTCAATCGGTTCATAATGTTCAGGGAACGGACCTTCTGCCATCTTATCGATAGCAAACAGACGAGAAACCCCTTCAGGTTGCATAATGAACGGAGTCACATCGCTTCCCGGCGGTGCAGCACCAAAGTCGGCAACATCGACGTAGTTCCAGTTTTTACCGTTCCATTTCACTAATTGGCGTTTTGGATTCCAAGGTTTACCTTGTAAATCGGCGGACGCACGGTTATAGATGATACGGCGGTTTAACGGCCACGCAAATGCCCAACCTAAAGTGTTACCTAAACCTGATGGATCAGAGCTGTCGCGGCGAGCCATCATATTGCCTTTTTCTGTCCATTGACCGGTATAAATCCAGTTACCGGCGGAAGTGGTACCGTCATCGCGCAAGAAACCGAAACTTGGTAATAATTCGCCTTTTTTAACTAAAATATTACCGTTCGGATCTTTAATATCTTCCAGCGCATAACCGTTATTTTCTTTCGCTAATTCTTCGGCTGTCGGTTCAGTCGGATTGAGGTAATTCCACGACATCGCGTGAAGTTGTTCAATACCGCGACCACCTTCTTTATCATAAAGTTCTAACATTGTTTCACGGATTTCAGAAAGAATAACAATATCCGGCTTAGCTTCTTCAGGTGCGGCAGCACCTTTCCAGTGCCATTGTAACCAACGACCTGAGTTGGCGATTGAACCGTCTTCTTCAGCGAAACAGGTGGTCGGTAAACGGAAGACTTCGGTTTGAATATCTTCGGTTTTCACGTCGTTATATTCACCGTAATTTTTCCAGAAATCGGAAGTATCTGTTGCTAACGGATCCATAACAACTAAGAATTTCAGTTTGCTGAGTGCGCTGATCACTTTGTTTTTATCCGGATATGAAGCAATCGGGTTAAAGCCTTGGCAGAGATAACCGTTGACTTTGCCGGCATACATCATATCGATGAAACGGAAGTGGTCATATTTTTGATCCATCTTCGGCAAGAAGTGATAACCGAATTGATTGTCGGCAGTTGCTTTGTCACCAAAGAAAGTTTTCAACATACTAATGAAAAATTTAGGTGTGTTACCCCAATAATTGACCTGACCTTTTTGTGAAAGTTTCGGTGTAATGCGATTGAGATAAGTTTCTAAAGAAATATCTTTATCGGTTGGTAAGCCCATATATCCTGGTAACATATGTGGAAATAGACCTAAGTCCGTAATTCCTTGTACGTTTGAGTGTCCGCGCAATGCATTAACACCACCGCCGGAAACACCTATATTACCGAGTAATAACTGGATCATTGCCATAGTACGAATATTTTGTGAACCGACAGTATGTTGAGTCCAGCCTAATGCGTACATAAAGGTGGCAGCCTTCGCCGGATCGGCTGTTTTAGCGATTTCAGTACAGAAAGTTAAGAAATCTTTTTGTTTTGTTCCGCAAATACGTTCAACCATTTCCGGTGTATAACGGGAAACGTGTTTCTTCAATAGATTAATAACACAACGCGGATCTTGCATAGTCATATCACGTTTAGCGAAACCTTCTTCATCCAACTGATAAGACCAAGTGGATTTATCATATTGACGTTTTTCAGGATCGTAACCGCTGAATAGACCTTCTTCAAAACCAAAGCCTTCGTTTACTAAGAAAGTTGCATTGGTATAGTGTTTAACATATTCGTGCTGGATCTTGTCGTTGCTTAATAGATAGTTGATTACCCCTGAGAGGAATGCAATATCAGTACCTGAACGAATCGGCATATAAATATCGGCGACAGACGCGGTACGATGGAAACGTGGATCTACCACCATAATTTTCGCACCATTGTTTTTCTTCGCTTCGATTGCCCAACGGAAACCGACAGGGTGTGCCTCAGCGGCATTACCGCCCATCACGATAACGAGATCGGAATTCTTAATATCAACCCAGTGATTGGTCATCGCACCGCGACCAAATGATGGAGCAAGACTTGCTACCGTTGGTCCGTGTCAGATACTCGCTTGGTTGTCTACAGAAAGGATACCCAACATTCTTGCCCATTTTTGGGTCAAAATGCCGGTTTCATTACTCGCTGCCGATGCCGCCAACATACCTGTGGTCAACCAACGGTTTACCGGAGTACCCTCTGCATTGGTTTCGATAAAGTTGGCATCGCGGTCATCTTTCATTAAACGAGCGATACGAGTAATTGCTTCGTGCCAAGAAATACGTTTCCATTCTTTAGAACCCGGCGCACGATATTCCGGATATTGTAAACGGTTCGGGCTGTTTACATAATCTAAGGCACCGGCACCTTTCGGACAAAGCGCCCCACGGCTTACAGGATGATCCGGATCGCCTTCGATATGGAACAATTTGCCTTTAACATTTTTTGCTTTATCGCCAATGGAATAAAGTAGCATTCCACAGCCAACAGCACAGTAAGTACAGGTATTTCTCGTTTCTGTCGTGTGTAATAATTTATACTCACGAGGAGCAGCCAACGCCGCTTCCGGCGCGAACCCGAGCATAGCGGCACTTGTGCCAGCCATTCCACCTGCACAGATCTTAAAGAATTTTCTTCTTGTGACCTGCATAGATACCCCTTGTTGGATAGTAATAGAGTGGTTAATAAATTTGTTTTAGATTGTAATCAAAATGTAATCCATACATTTTGCGGTGTAGGTTACTCTTTCTTTGTAATATAATCAACGTTCAATTGTCTGTTTATATCGAGGATTACGTCGGCAAGCATATGCCGATCGCTAGAAAGATACACCTACTTATTATAGGTATTTTGGGAAAAATGTGATGCAGTTCATTAATAAGAAAAGTGTTTTTTATCAAAAAAAAGTGAATTTTTGTGATCCGAGCTTGATTGCGGAAGAAAAAATGGAAACGTTAGCGGTCGAAATGCCGGTAGCTTTAGTTTATAACGACATTTCTCACAGTGTGATGATGTGCACACCCCAAGATTTAGAAGATTTTGCGATTGGTTTTTCTTTGACCGAAGGCATTATTGATGATCCGAAACAGATTTATGGCATTGATGTTGAACCGAGTTGCGCAGGGATTGAAGTGCAAATAGAACTGTCCACGCGCAAATTTGTCGATTTAAAGCAATATCGGCGAAATTTAGTCGGCAGAACCGGTTGCGGTATTTGTGGCGTGGAGCAGTTACAACAAGTGAAACGTCATTATGCCTCTATTACGCCAACGTTCACATTGGAGTTAAATCGGCTAGATGGTTGTTTAACACAACTGGAGCAACATCAACCTTTGGCGCAAGCAACCGGCGCAACACACGCCGCCGCTTTTTTTAATCCGCAAGGTGAATTGTTGGCAATTCGTGAAGATGTCGGACGGCACGTTGCACTGGATAAATTATTAGGATGGTATGCAACGCATCAGCGTCCGCAAGGGTTTGTTTTTGTGAGCAGTCGTGCCAGCTATGAAATGGTGCAAAAATGCTTAGCTTGTGGGGTTGAAATGCTGGTGGCAATTTCCGCACCGACGGCGTTAGCGGTAGAAATGGCGGAGCAACATAACCTCACTTTATTTGGTTTTGCCCGCCACGGACGTGTTACGCAATATAGCGGTTTTTCGCAAACTTAAAATGCAACCTCTTCCAAAAATCAGAGAAATTCATTAGCTATGATTCTGTGAATTGAAATCTTCCTCGCACTTTTAATTAAAAAGATATTGCTCAAGTGTGGTAGCAATGCCGTTTTCATCGTTGCTAAGGGTGACCAATTTTGCCTGTTGCTTCACTTCAGGTTCAGCATTGCCCATTGCGACACCTAAGCCAACGCTCGATAGCATACTGGTATCATTATGATTATCGCCAAATGCAATTACCTGTTGTGGATCGATTTGCCACGATTGTAATAATTCCAATAAACGTCCGCCTTTGCTGTTGCCAACATTAGCAATATCAACACGATCAACCCACGACCACTCACAACTGAATTGATCTGCTGGTAGTTTATCTACCACTTGCAACATCACTTCCCGATTAGGTGCGCTGATGACACACTTCCAAATAATATCACCACTGGTAATAAAGTGATAGAGATCAGAAACTTGGCAAACATTTGGACGAACCGACTCATCACAATTATCTGCCCACATTTTAAATTTAGTCATATGCGGATTAAATACCTGAAAGTTCATTGCATCTCGGGAATAGAGCAGAACGTGAGATCCGTATTGATTTGCAAGATCTAAAATGCGTTTTGCTTTTGTAGCGGTTAAAGGATTGGCAGCTAACACCTGATCATTTTGCATTTGATATAAATAAGTGCCGTTACAACAAATTACTGGCGTATCTAAGCCAAGTTGGTGATAGTACGGTTTTACAGCAGTATGATGTCGACCGGTTACTAATACTACTTTTTTGCCGAGTGTTTTTGCTTTTTGTATGGCTTGAACACTGCTGGGCAAAATTTCGCCGTTACTGTTTAATAGTGTTCCGTCTAAATCAAAAGCGACAACTTGATAAGACATAATTTTCCCCTAAAAATAAGAATGGGGTGCATAAACACCCCATTAAGTTGCTAAATATTATAATAAACCGGCAGTTTGCAATGCTTTAATCACTTTCGGCTGTGCTGCTTCACTTAATACGGTGAGCGGTAAACGCAGTGTCGGTTCATCAATTAAGCCGAGTTTGTAGCACGCCCATTTCACCGGAATCGGATTGGATTCAACAAACAGATCGTGGTGCAATGCCATTAAACATTGATTAATTTTTTCAGCTTCATCAAATTTACCTGCTAATGCGAGTTGGCAAACTTTTGCCATATCTACCGCTGCCACATTAGTCGTAACTGAAATAACACCTTCTGCGCCCTCTTTCATAGAGTCTAAGAAAGTCGCATCATCACCGCTTAATACAATGAAGTCTTCACCGGCAAGCTGTTTGATTTTTTTTACACGGCTAACATCACCAGTTGCCTCTTTAATACCGACAATATTATCGATTTTAGATAAACGACCAACTGTTTCAGGCAATAAATCGCTACCAGTACGTCCTGGAACGTTGTAAAGAATTTGAGGTAAGTCTGTACATTCAGCAATGGTTTTAAAATGAAGATACATCCCTTCCTGTGTCGGTTTGTTGTAGTAAGGCACTACAGTTAAACAACCAGCTATACCGCTGCCGTTTAATAATTTAGTCATTGTAACAGCTTCACTGGTGGCATTTGCGCCAGTCCCTGCAATTACTGGAATGCGACCATCGGCAAATTCGAGTGTTTTTAAAATCGTTTTAATGTTCTCTTCAATACTTAATGTTGCTGATTCACCACTGGTTCCTACAGAAACAATAGCATCAGTGCCAGCATCGATATGATAATTAACCAATTTTTTTAATTGTCCATAATTGACTTCGCCTGCACTATCCATTGGGGTAACAAGGGCAACAATACTGCCTGAAAATAAAGGTTGTGATGACATAAATTTCTCCTGAGCGTTTGTTCGCTGTAATATAAAATATGTAGAAAAACAATATTTTCTAGATTGCCAAAATTACCTTACATTGCAAGCAATTTTTTTATTTTTCACTATAATTTATTTGAGCTATAACAAACTCGCTACAGCTTACAACGGTTTAACTACATTGTTTAAGTGAAGGCTGATAAATAACTTAAAGGAGAAAATCAATGAAAACTTTAACCGCAGGTGCAAAAGCACCGGAATTTACCTTATTAGATCAACACTCTCAACCGGTATCATTAAACGAATTTCGGGGGCAAAAAGTGTTAGTCTATTTTTATCCGAAAGCCTTAACACCGGGATGTACAACTCAAGCGTGCGGTATTCGTGATACACAGGCACAGTGGTTGGCGCTGAATGTGAAAGTGTTGGGTATCAGTCCGGATTTGCCCGCAAAATTGGCACAATTTGAACAAAAGAAAGAGCTTAATTTCACTCTGTTATCCGATCCAGAACACAAAGTCGCAGAGGCTTTCGGTGTTTGGGGAGCGAAAAAATTTATGGGCAGAACATTTGATGGCATTCATCGCATCAGTTTTTTAATTAACGAACAAGGGGAGATTGAAAAAGTATTCGATAAGTTCAAAACCGGAGAGCATCATCAGGTTGTGATTGATTATTTAAAATCTTAATTATCATTATCTTTTTTATATAAAACCTTCTGATTTTCTCTAAAAGGAAAAGGTATTAAACGTTTTCTAGATTTTAGAGAAGAGGTTTAGAATTCAGTTATTGAAAATAATTTTCAAAAAGAGAAAGTTCAAAATAGAGAATTATAAATAACTTAAAGGTCTAGATTTTCATCTAGACCTTATTTGCAACTTGAATATTATTGAATATTAAATCTCAGAGAATCTCAAGTATCGCCCTCTTAAAATAAGAGGGCAGATTATCTTACCACTGATACCCAACGCCAATTCCACCAGTAAAGTCGTTTTGCGTATTATGGCTAGCACTGGCTTTAATGATTAATTTACCATTATCTGCAACACGAGATACCCCTAAGGCAATAGCAGATTGCCCTTTGTGATAACCTGTTGAAACAGCCACCATACTCTTACCTGGAAGATAGGCTTGAGGTAAATTCGCCATTGCAGCGGAAGAAGCCGCAACGCCACTGATGTTTTGAGAAAGATTATTCAGTTGTTGATTGATATTTGATGCAACACCTTTCAACTGACTTACATTCACCGCATCAGTATCGGCAGCTCCAGCAGCTACGTTAGTTAAACGGCGGTATTCTCCCTCTTTACCGAAAGATACCTCACCAATAACCTCACTGCCTTTACCTACAGCTTGCTCGTGTGCATACACAGTGGCAGCTTGTAACGCTTCTAAAGATTGTAAAGCGTGGGCACCACTACCCAATGCAACACTACTTGCATTCGTATCAACACGCGTGTTATTACCAATGGCAATACCTTGTATGTTCGTATCAAGCCCACTATTGACCACATTCACATAACTGTTGCTTCCCATTACTAAGGCTCCGTTTGATCCTTGTGTAACAGTTATATCATTCCCCATTGCCATAACACCTTGGGTTTTCTCACTTAATGCGGTGATTTTCTCATTAATTGCTTCGCGTTTTTCCATATAATCCGCAAGTGCGGTGTTATATTCCGCCATTTTTTCTAAATAAGCATTAACTCTGTTTTGATAATCTTGATCAGATTCCGTTGCACCTTTCGCTTCCAATTTTCTTGGACGAGTAGGGCGAGTTAATGCTTTCCGTTCTTCAACTAATTTTGTCAAATCATCTCCTGCGCCCAGCGTACTGTTATTACCAACTAAGTAACTGCTTTTTGCATTAATGATACTTGGGTCACCGAAAGCACCCGAGTTATTCCCGAAAACCTCATTCCCTGTTCCGACACTAATGCTATCACTACCGTGAACACTGCCTTCAGAACCAATAACAATACTGTTTTTCCCTTTAACTACAGAACCACTACCTATTGCCAAAGAATTTTCTCCTTCAGCACTTGATTGATAGCCGATAGCTGTCGAATACGCACCACTTGCACTGGAGTCTTCTGTATTGCTCGCTTGATTCGTCTGTTGTGTTTTGCCATCATTGGTATGGAAGAACTTAATCCCTTGCTCGTTCATATTGCTAATTGCAGTATATACCGAGTTGGTTAAATACTCTTTCTGTTCAGAAACATTATAGGTTTTAAGTACAGGTTTACCATCTAGTACAAGAACATTATCACTCGTTTCACCTTCAAAGATGGTACCGTCATCGAATCCTTTATTATTTTTATTAACCTTTTTATTCTCGATATTAATATTACTACTTCCCGTTACAGCTTTAGTAAGTTCTTTTAACTGTTCAATAGTCACAGCATCACCATCATTCTCACCTTTTGCCAAGTTAGTGATCTTATTACCACCGTTATCTAAACCCTTACTAGTCAGTGAAACAACACTACCACCGTCTTTTGCTGGAGGTGTAATAGTGATTCCCGCCCCATTTACAGTGGTTGTATTTTCCTCTGCATCTTTAAATTCAGATGATGTTAGGTTTTTCAGATCTTTAGCTAACTGCACTGTTAAGCTATTCTCTTGGTCATTACTTTTCACATTAATATTGCCTGTTGCACTTTTAAAGTCTTTTGCTTTAGCTGCATCAACGCCATCACCTACCACTTTAAGTTGCTTACCTAATGGGCGATGAACATTTTCTTCATTGTTACCCACAAAGTCCAATCCAGCTTGAGCAAGTGCTTGTAAATCGCCAACGGTTGCCACTTTGTTTAAGCCTGCTCCAGATTTGGTTAATAAACCAGTTTTCCCATCCGCTCCTGCAATCGCTTCTTTCGCTTTTTTAGCTGTAATCGGTTCCGCTGTTTTATCCAACCCTAAGCCACTTTTCACATTCCCCATTTGAATTGGGTTTGCTGTGCTACCATCTGGATTCACTGCTGTTGAAACAATGCTATCTTTAGCCACTTCTTTTGGTGTATCCGCATCAGCCAAAGCGGCAACTTGAGAACCATCTTTGTCAATAGGCTTGCCCTCTTTAAATGTTGTTCCCTCTGGATACCATTCACCATTAGGTCCTTGTACTTTATCACCCACTTTTTCAGCAACATAATATTTGCCATCAGAACCTTTTACTAAACGCTTGCCCTCAGAATCAGTATAAACTAGGTTTCCAGCAGCTCCATCTCGCAAGGCTTGGATTTTATCCAAAACAGATTTTCCATTTAAACCATCAGCACCGCTTGGACCAGTAGCACTATCAATTGGTAAAGTATTCGGTGTGCTTACACCCAATTTATCTGCAAGATCTTTTAATGCTCCTTCTGTAGCTGCATTATTACGGTTATTGCCTGTACCATAATTACTGCTCAATGGGCCATTACCGTCTTGTCCCACTAGAGTGCGATCAGCCAAGTTTGAAATAGTGCCTTTTTCACCATTTACACTGATACCGTCTGAGCCGTCTTTTTTAGTAAAACTCAAACTATCTTTACTCAGTGAAGACTTAGCACCGTTAGGATTTGTCGCATCACTAAAGGTCAGAGATTCTGGCTTAAGTTCCGCTTTATTTTCTCCATTCGTAAGCGTTGTGCCGCCTAAACCATAGCTCGCACTTTGTCCTGCTTTGTCATCAGAGCCTGTAATTGTCATTCCCGCAGAATTAAAGGTAGCACTTTGCCCATCTTTCGTTTCTGTTGTAATAGAAGAAATATTTGAAATCTCTTTCGCCAATTTCACTATTAACGCATTGTTATCAGGATCAGTAACCACACCAATATTCTTATCGGTTAGTTTCGTTGGTTCAGCTACCCCACCTTTCACGTTCAGTTTCTCACCTAATTTGCGAGAAACCTTCTCACCACTGTCGCCACCAAAAGATAAGCCTTTATTAGTCAATTCAGTTTCTAATTTAGTTTCTAACGCAGCGGTAACCCCTGCAAGATCTTCCACATTCACAACACTAGAACCTTTATCTTTTTCCGCTTCTTTAAGGTGATCTAACATTGTTTTACCTTGTGTTTCTGTTGCAGGTTTAATCGCACTTTTTACACCAGATAAGGTTTTATTATTTAATGCAAGATCATCATCCTTAAAGGTTAATTGTGCCTTTTGATCTTTAGGTTTTGTTGATGTTTTATCTGTTACCGAATCTTTAAAGCCACCGCCGATACTCGTGATATTCGTCAGCACCTTGCTTAACTGAATCACTAGTTTGTTATTCTTTTGGTCGCCAAAAACATTGATATTTCCGACCGCACTTGTAAAATCAGTCTCTGGGTTATCGCCTACAATCTCTAATTTCGTACCAAGTGGACGGTGAATAATAGTAGAAGTATTATTTCCATTAAAATCCAATCCAGCTTGAGCAAGGGCTTGTAAATCGCCAACCGTTGCCACTTTATTGAGGTTGTTAGCTCCTTTCA
>NZ_JPXY01000012.1:0-43430 GCF_000771895.1 Gallibacterium genomosp. 2 | reverse complement strand
GAGAGACAGTATTTTTTAGCATAGGCATTTCCTTTTTCGATATGCCTATTAGATCAAACCTCTAGAGGTATGTCTAGAGGTTTGTCAACAGTCTGAACGCACATAAAGTGCGTTTTTTATGATGAGAGAAACAATATGATTTTAAATTAATACTTGATTCGCTGCTAAATAACCTTGTGTTGCATATTCATTTTCATCGAAAGATACTAATTCCCACGCTTCCTGATCAGCCAACACGGCACGAATCAATTTATTGTTCAAACCGTGTCCTGATTTAAACGCAGTAAATTCCCCGATGATATTGTGTCCTGCCATATAAAGATCACCGATGGCATCAAGTAATTTATGACGAACCAATTCATCTTTAAAACGTAAACCTTCTTCGTTAAGAATACGATAATCATCCAACACAATCGCGTTATCCAAACTACCGCCCAAAGCTAAACCGTTCGCTTGCAAATATTCAATATCACGCATAAAACCGAATGTTCTTGCACGACTGATTTGTTGAATAAATGCTTTTGTTGAAAAATCCAACTGGTAATGAGCAACATCTTTACCGATTGCCGGATGTTTGAAATCAATGGTGAAATCTAATTTAAAACCGTCATAAGGTTTAAATTCTGCCCATTTATCACCATCTTCAACACGAATAGGTTTCTTGATACGAATAAATTTCTTCGCTGCATCTTGCTCTTCAATGCCGGCATCTAATAACAGATAGACGAATGGGCTTGCACTGCCATCCATAATTGGAATTTCCGGTGCATCAACTTCGATAATAATATTATCGATACCCAATCCGGCTAATGCAGAATTCAAATGTTCAACAGTTGAAATACGCACGCCGTCATCGTTGATCATACAAGTACAAAGCATAGTATCGCGGATCATATTAGGATCTGCAGTAAAAGTGACTACTTCAGGCAAATCTGTACGGCAGTAAATTACACCTGTATTTACCGGTGCAGGACGCAAAGTGAGTGTCACTTTCTTACCGCTGTGAAGACCAATACCTGTTACTTTTATGCTTTGTTTAAGCGTTCTTTGTTTAATCATAATTACTCCAGTTATCAATGCACCTTGCGGCACATTGAAACTTTTCATTGTTTATTTAATTTGCGTTATCACGCAAGAATGTTGGTAGATCAAATAATTTGGACTCATCTAATGCCGGTTTTTTCACTGCATTACCGCTCGTTGAAGTGACGGTTGAGTCTGTTCTCGCACCAAACTGATCCGGACGAGTCGCTTCGCCAAGAGGCGGCATATTATAAGCAAACTGTTTTGCTTTTGCATCTTGTGCTTGAGTATTATTTGAAACAATCTTAATCTGTGATTCATCTTTCACTCTGCCACCGATTCCTGTTGCGACGATGGTAACTCGTAATTCATCTTCCGGAAGTTCCGGATTGACACTGGTACCAATAACAACAGTTGCATCTTCTGCAGCAAATGCGTGGATAGTTTCACCGACTGCCTCAAATTCACCTAACCCAAAATTAAATCCGCTAGTGGTAATATTGACCAATACCCCTTTTGCACCGGAGATATCAATATCTTCCAATAATGGGCTGGCAATTGCATCCTGAGCGGCTTTTTCAGCACGTCCATCACCCACTTCCCCGGTTGCAATACCGGTTCCCATCATAGCGTAACCCATTTCCGACATCACTGTTTTCACGTCGGCGAAGTCCACATTGATAAAGCCCGGAGAGGTAATAATATCGGAAATACCTCGCACTGCATTACGCAACACGTCATTCGCAGCTGCCAACGCTTCAAGGAAAGAGATGTTTTTACCTAAAACTTTTAATAGCTTGTCATTTGGAATAGTAATTAAAGAATCAACATATTTGGCTAACTCCTGAATACCGGATTCAGCAAATTGCATTCTTTTCTTACCTTCAAATTTAAACGGTTTAGTGACCACAGCAACAGTTAAAATACCCAACTCTTTTGCAACTTCTGCAATAATCGGAGCGGCACCTGTTCCTGTACCACCACCCATACCGGCTGCGATGAACACCATATCCGCACCTTCAAGCATACTACGTAATGCTTCACGGTCTTCTTCCGCTGCTTGGCGCCCTACTTCTGGTTTTGCGCCAGCACCTAAACCTTTAGTAATCTCTGCACCGATTTGAATAGTTTGCTGTGCTAAACTTTTACGCAATGCTTGCGCATCCGTATTTACGGAAAAAAATTCAACACCTTTGAATTCATCCTGCACCATATGGTTTAAGGCATTACCGCCGCCACCACCGACGCCAATGACTTTGATGACCGCATCCGCTGTGGTTTCATCAATAATAGGCTCAATTAACATAATTGTTTCTCTCTTTTATATAACCATTTAAAACGATTTGTTATTCTGTTTATTGTATGCCAAAAATCAATAATATCAAAACGTAAACTTTATTTTAGTGCTATTTTATAACCACTAACAGGCTATTTTGCCTATCTTACGCTAATCATTTCATAATATTGCATACTGATATCACTTACTTTATTACTCTTGTGGTTAATATCACCAATAAACACGTCATTCTTCTCCTTTTTTAAATTAATGACCGAACGTTATACATCAAAACTCAGACTTCACTTTATCAATAAATTTCTTCAAGAAACCTGCAACTTTATTTGTTTTTGATAACTCTTTGCCTATACCTTTTGTTTTAAGCGGCTGTTGAGATTCACCATTGTAGTAAGTATATTGCAATAATCCCAACACTGTAGCATATTGCGGTTTATCCACATAATCAGTTAGACCGGTAATATTCAACGGTGTTCCGATTTTCACCTGAACCTGTTGCCCGAACACTTCGGTAGCACAATCCAAAATGCCGTCAATCAATGCACCACCACCGGTCAATACAACACCTGCAATCAAATCTGAAGCCACATTATTATTTTTTAGCTCCTGTTTTAACTGCCGTAACTCTTCATCTACCATTCCCAACAACTCTCTATAACGTGCTGAAGTAATAATAGATAAATCCTCTCTGGTTAAACCTCTTGGTGGGCGTCCGCCAATGCCTTGCACTTCAATCAGTTTATCCGGAGATGTGCGCTTTTCTGACGCAGATAACAGCACTGCACTGCCATAATTTACTTTAATGTTTTCGGCATTGCTGCGCGAAGTGTAAATTCCTTGTGCCACATCATCGGTTACACGATTACCGGCATAAGGAATAACTTTACTGTAACGCAATGCACCATCAGTAAAGACGAGGATATCCATTGTGCCGGCACCAATATCTATCAAACAAACGCCAAGCTCTTTTTCCTCTTCACTCAATACCGAATAACTGGACGCCAATCCGGAAAAGACGATTTGATCAACAATTAATCCACTGCGCTCTACTGCTTTACGCAAATTAATTAACCAATCCTGATGGCAAGCAATCAAATGGGCTTGTGCGGTTAGTCGAACACCTTGCAATCCTAATGGATTTTTAATATTCATCTGACGGTCAACAGAAAACTCTTGCGGAATAACGTGAAGTACGGTTAAACCATCGCCGACTTTCACTGAGCTGGCAATATGCATTGACTCATCAATATCCGCCTGCGTAACTTCACCCGACAAAGGCACGAAACCACTTTCATTCAGGCTTTGAATATGTTCCCCTGTAATAGCTAATGTCACTCGTGCGATTAATTTCAAATCCGCAACCGATTCCGCCGCTTCAATTGCACGCTGAATAGAATTTACTACTGCTTCTAAATCAGTAATGCTACCTTTATCTATTCCTTTTGAAGGACAGCTACCTACACCGATAACATTTACCACACCGTCCGGCAATAACTCACCGACAACCGCAATGACTTTGGAAGTTCCGATTTCCAAGCCGACTATTATTTGGGGTTCATCAATCTTAGCCATAATTATTCACTTAATATATCTTGTGCCGTTGTATTTTCAGGTGCGTCAGTAAAACTTACTGCTGCGCCTGTATTGTATCTTAAATCAATATAAGCGATTTTTTTATTTTCAGGAATTTCTATTTGTGGATAAATCGTTAAAAAACGATCAATTTTCTCTTTCCATTCGCCTCGCCCAAGCTTCAATATAATATCATTAGATAAAGTTACGTTCCACGAGCCGCGGTCATCAATGCTGACAATTTTTAAATTAATATTCTTTCCTTGCAAAATTTTGCCTAATTCATACCAAGTTTTTAATACATTTATTCCTTGAAAATCCGGACCGGATAAATTAGGCAATTTTTCATCATTAATTTTTTCTTTCGGCAAGCTAAAAATTGTCCCGTCAGCCGTTAAATAATTGACCTGATTCCACTTAGCAACCGGAACATATTCCACCACATTAATATTTAATTGCGCCGGCCATATTTTACGAATGGAAATAGTCTTAATCCACGAAAGCGATTCAAACATCTTTTCAATAGATTCGACATCTTGAGCAAAATATCCTCTTAATCCCTGATGACTTTCCGCATATTTTTTCAACATTTCACGCACATCGTCATTTGTAGTAAATTGTGTCTTACCCACCAAATTAAATGAACTAATCGGCATCGGATCCAATTTTTCAAATAATTCGATGCGATGTGAGTAACTGTAATAGCCAAGACCAATGATAAACAAAAATAAAAAAAACTTGATCCAAGTCTTTAAATCAACTTGAGATATGCGTTTTTTCTCATTAGGTTCTCGGTAATAAACGGAGCGAGAATATTTTGTGCGATTTCTCATTCAGCACTTAACTCCAAAATTTTTACTACTAATTGAGAGAAACTATAACCGACAACTTTTGCCGCCATTGGGAATAAACTGTGGCTTGTCATACCCGGATTGGTATTCACTTCCACCAAACGGAAACGCCCTTGCGCATCAGTCATAACATCAATGCGGCTCCAACCGCGGCAACCGACAATATCATAGGCCTGTTTCACTAAATTTCTCAATTCATTTTCACGCTCTTCACTTAAACCTGATGGGCAGAAATATTGCGTACTGTCGAGAAGATATTTAGCATCATAATCATAAAATTCGCCTGCCGGTTTAATTAAAATGGAAGGCAACACTTTACCGCCCAAAACCGGTACCGAAAATTCCTGTCCGGCAAGCCACTCTTCGATCAATACCGTATCATCGTGCGTCAAGGCGGTATCCACCGCTGCCGCTAACTCTTCCACTTTTTTCACTTTGGTTAAACCGACACTGGAACCTTCCAATGATGGTTTCACCATTAATGGCAAACCTAATTTAGCTACCACTGCTTGCGCATCAAGTTGAGAACGTGTTTCTTTAGTAATCACCACCATCTCGGCAACCGGCAAACCAACCGCTTTCCATAACAATTTGGTGCGCATTTTATCCATTGTTAATGCAGATGACATCACGCCACAACCGGTGTAAGGAATACCTAACTGTTCCAATAAACCTTGCAAAGAACCATCTTCACCGCCGCGCCCGTGTAGAATATTAAATACGCGTTGGAAGCCCTGTTTTTTTAAATCTTCCACCGGAAACTCTTTTGGGTCGATAGCGTGCACATCCGTGAAACCTTCGTCCTGCAATGCTTTTAATACCGCCGCCCCCGAATTTAATGACACTTCACGTTCTGCCGAAGTTCCACCCAATAATACCGCTATTTTTTGTTGTTTTAATTGTTCAATATCCATTATTTACTCCATAACTCCACAAGGCGACGAGATAGCTTGCTCACACTTCCTGCTCCCTGCGCTAAAATTAAATCTCCATCTTGCAACACTTGATCCATAATTTCCGGCAACTGTTCCGGATCTGCCAAGAAAATCGGATCAATCTTACCCAAGTTACGAATTGAACGACAAAGAGAACGGCTGTCCGCACCGGCAATTGGCGCTTCCCCTGCCGGATAAACATCCAACATAATCAATACATCAACCTGCGATAACACTTGCACAAAATCATCAAACAGATCTCGTGTTCTGCTGTAACGGTGTGGTTGGAAAATCATCACAATTCGTTTATTTTCCCAGCCGTGACGTGCCGCCTGAATAGTCACATTGACTTCGGTCGGATGATGTCCATAATCATCAATTAACATCACCTTACCGTTAGGGCGAATAAAAGAGCCTAACTGATCGAAACGGCGACCGGCACCTTGGAAGTCTGCTAATGCGGCTAAAATAGATTCATCATCAATACCTTCCTCTTTTGCCACTGCCAATGCCGCAGTTGCATTTAAAGCATTATGTTTGCCCGGCACATTCAGCAGAATTTCCATTCTTTGCCCATCCGGACAAATCACGGTGTAATGCCCTTGAAAACCCGTTTGGCTATAATCTTCAATACGATAATCCGCTTTATCACTAAAACCATAAGTAATCACTTGGCGACCAACCTTCGGCAATAGCGTCTGTAGCACAGGATCATCCGCACACAACACCGCTAAACCATAAAACGGTAAATTATGTAAGAAATTGATATAAGTCTGTTTCATCTCTTCAAAATTACCGTGATAAGTATCCATATGATCCGGTTCAATATTGGTTACCACTGCAACCATCGGCTGTAAATGCAAGAAAGAGGCATCGCTTTCATCCGCCTCTGCTATCAGATAACGGCTTAAACCCAAGTGCGCATTGGTACCGGCAGATTTCACCAAGCCACCGTTAACAAAGGTCGGATCTAATTTCGCCTGCGCATAAATCATCGCTATCATCGCAGTTGTAGTGGTTTTACCGTGCGTACCTGCCACCGCAATGCCGTGACGAAAGCGCATAATTTCCGCCAACATCTGGGCGCGTTGAATAACCGGAATTCTGGCTTCACGCGCGGCAATCACTTCCGGATTATCCGGCTTAATCGCACTGGAAACCACAACAACACTTGCGCCGGCAATGTTGTCGGCACTATGCTGTAAAAAAATTTTTGCGCCCATTTCCGCCAACTGCAAAGTCACCGCATTTTCTTGAATATCTGAACCGGTGATTTGATAGCCTTCATTTAACAATACTTCGGCAATGCCGCTCATTCCGGCACCACCAATTCCGACAAAATGGATCTGCTTCACGCGGCGCATTTCAGGCACAACCATACGCACCTGATGTTGAAAATTCTGTTTAATCTTATCTTCCATACTGCTCTCTTAATTAGTCACTGAAATAATCGTTTCCGCCACTCGCTGTGCTGCCGTCGGTGCTGCTTTGGATTGTGCTTTTTCTGCCATAGCCAATAAAGTTGGACGCTCCCATTTTTGCAAAAATTCAACCACCCGTTCAGGAGTTAACTCGGCTTGTTGGATAATTTCCGCCGCACCGGCATCTGCTAAATAACGTGCATTAAGATACTGTTGTTGATCTTTATGTTGGAACGGCACAAAAATCGCCGGCACGCCGGCAGCGGCGATTTCACACACGGTTAGTGCACCAGAACGACAAATCACCACATCAGCCCACGCATAAGCTGCCGCCATATCATCAATAAAATCAGAAACATTCACATTAATATTTTGCGGATACAGCGCTTTTATCGCTTCACTGTTACCTTTCCCTGCTTGATGTCGAATGACCACATCTTTTGTTAATTGTGCTGCCACTTTCGGCATTAATAGATTCAAGACTTTTGCGCCTTGACTGCCTCCGACAACCAAAATACGCAACGCCCCTTCTCGCTGACTGAAACGTTGTTGCGGTGTCGGCAAAGCAAAGAGATCGGCACGCACCGGATTACCGACCACTTCGGCATCAGCAAAAGCGGTCGGGAAAGCTTGCAACACACGTGTTGCAATTTTTGCCAGCCATTTATTTGTCAAACCGGCAACCGCATTCTGTTCGTGTAAAACAATCGGCACCCCTGCCAATTTTGCCACTACACCGCCTGGACCGGAAACATAACCGCCCATTCCTAAAACGGCATCCGGCTGATAAGTTTTAATAATTTTTCTCGCCTGCAATATCGCCCGTAAAATTTTAAACGGTGCCGCTAATAATGCTTTTATACCTTTACCGCGCAATCCGGAAATTTCAATAAAATGAATAGCAATGCCGTGTTTCGGCACAAGCTGTGCTTCCATACGATCTTTCGTACCAAGCCATTCAACCTGCCACCCTTGTTGTTGCAATACATTAGCAACTGCAATCGCAGGGAAAACGTGTCCGCCGGTGCCACCTGCCATAACCAGTAATTTTTTCGTCATAATACTCTCTTAATCATCTCGTAAATGTGCGTGCCCTGTTGCCATTCTATTTTCGTGATCAATTCGCAATAAAATCCCCATCGCGACACACATAATAATTAAACTTGAACCACCATAACTAATTAATGGGAAGGTCAATCCTTTGGTCGGTAATAAACCGATAGTTACGCCCAAATTGACAAAACCTTGGAAAAAAATCCAAAAACCGATACCAAAGGCAAAAAAACCACGGAAACGGGCTTCAAGTTTTAGGGATTCTTTCGCGATCTTAAATGCTCTGAATACCAAAGCGGACAGCAGAATAATAATCAGCAAAATACCGACAAAACCGAACTCTTCACCAATAATCGCCATAACAAAGTCGGTATGCGCTTCCGGCAAATACTCCAATTTTAATACCGAATTACCTAAACCTTGCCCCCAAAATTCACCGTTACCGAACGCCATTAATGAATTTGACAACTGGTAACCTGAACCGAAAGCATCAGCAAACGGGTCCAAATAGGAAGTCACACGCTTCATTCGATAAGGCGAAATCAGGATTAAGAACATAATCGCGCCGGCACCCATTCCTATTAATAATACAAACTGGAACAGTTTTGCACCGACCACAAACAACATACCGAAAGTGATCACAAACAAAACAACGCTACTTCCTAAGTCCGGTTGGCAAAGCAGGAAAATAATTAAAATGCCACAAACTAAAGTAGGACGCCCGAAGATTAGCTTTTTTGTCAAAACGGCATCATATTTACGCACAAAAAAACTGGATAAATAGCAAATTAATGCTAATTTCGCTAATTCCGCCGGTTGGAAATTAACAAAACCGAGCGAAATCCAACGCGTTGCACCATTGATATTTCTACCGACAATCAGCACCACAATCAGCGACAACAATGCCAACAAATAAAGCCAATGACTCCATTTTTCCCATTTTTCGGTCGGAATCTGCAACACAAAAAAGAAACAGGCTAAACCGGTAACAATATAAACCGCATCACGAATCGTAAAATAGAGCGGATCGTCATAAAGTTTTGCCGCCACCGGAAAAGAGGCGGTGGTTACTGCAACAAAACCGATAAACAATAAAATGATAAATAGCAAAAATAGCGCACGATCATAAAGAGAAGAGTGTGGCGTAATTCTTCCCCAACGATTAAACCAGTTTTTAAACTTCGACAACATCCGCTTCTATCTCTCAATTTGACTGTTTTGCCAGACGTGCAAATTCTTGTCCACGCACTTCAAAATTCGGGAATTGATCCAAACTCGCACAAGCTGGGGAAAGCAGTACCATATCGCCGGCTTTTAATTTCGGTCTAATCTGCTCAATCGCTTGTTCCATTGTATCAACGACAACACTTTGTGATGACAATTCTGCTAACGACAATTTATCTTGACCAAAACAGTAACAGAAAATATTCGGTTTATTAATTAATGGCTTAAGATCACTGAAATCTGCTTTTTTACCGTCACCGCCTAATAATAGATATAAATTGCCAGTAACCTGTAAGCCATTCAATGCTGCTTCAGTGCTGCCCACATTGGTAGCTTTAGAGTCATTCACCCAACGCACACCGTTTTCATAATGCACTGTTTGAAAACGATGATCTAAACCTGCAAAAGATTGCAACGCATCAATAATACCCTGTTGCGGAATTTTGACCGCTTGAGCTAATGCAATCGCCGCCAACGCATTCATATAATTATGACGACCAATCAGTTTCATTTTCTCAACATCCAACAACAAACGGCTGTCAGTTGCTAAATAGGTATGTCCCCACATTTCCTGTAAATAATAGTCGGCGTGTTTTTCAGCAAAACTTAACAAGCGATGTTGCGGTTCACGATAATCAGGATAAGTTGCCCGATCTTCATTATTTACTACAATCGTCTCTGAGTGACGATAAATGCGTAATTTCGCCTGACGATACTCTTCCATATCATCATAACGATTCATATGATCTTCGGAAATATTTAAAATGGTTGCCGCTGCCGCATTTAAACTGTAAGTGGTTTCCAATTGAAAACTTGATAATTCAAGCACATATAATTGATAACCTTTTCCTAATAATGATAATGCTGGAACGCCAATGTTGCCACCAATACCAACTTCTAAATCTGCGGCTTTCGCCATTTCATAAACCAATGTAGTAACAGTACTTTTACCATTAGAACCAGTAATAGCCACAATTGGCACATCCACTTCACGACAGAACAGTTCAATATCTCCAACAATTTCAACACCATTTTCAATCGCTTTACGAATTTCCGGTGTTTTTAGTGAAATTCCCGGACTTAACACGATCAAATCACTGTGTAATAACCAATCCTGATTTAAACCTCCGGTATGTACAGCAATACCTTTCGGCAATTGCTCTAAACCTGCCGGTTTATCTCTAGTATCAATTACTTGTAAATTGACTTTTTTATCTGCGAAATAAGAAACACAGGATAATCCGGTTTTTCCCAATCCCACTACTGTTACTGTTTTGCCTGTATAATTATATTGATTTGCCATTTTTCGCCTCCAACTACAGTTAACGTAGCTTCAATGTTACTAAGCCAAGTAACACTAAAATTAAAGAAACGATCCAGAAACGCACGATAACACGGGGTTCCGGCCAACCTTTCAATTCAAAATGGTGATGAATTGGAGCCATACGGAAAATACGCTGTTTTCTTAATTTATAAGAACCCACCTGTAAAATAACCGACAAAGTTTCAATGACAAATACCCCGCCCATAATGACTAAGAGAAACTCTTGACGTACCAAGACAGCAATTGTACCGATTGCGCCCCCCAATGAAAGTGAGCCAACATCTCCCATAAAAACCTGAGCCGGATAAGTGTTGAACCAAAGAAAACCTAATCCTGCTCCTACCATTGCAGTGCAAACCACCACCAGCTCTGCACTGTATTTAATATATGGAATATGCAAATAATCAGCGAAGTTCACGTTACCTGTCGCCCACGCAATTAAGGCAAATGCAGCCGATACCAACACGGTAGGCATAATAGCCAAACCATCCAATCCATCAGTCAAATTCACTGCATTACTAGTACCGACAATCACAAAATAGGATAAAACAATATAGAACAAACCTAGTTGTGGCATAATCTCTTTAAAGAATGGCACTACCAACAAAGTCGCGTTGCTATCTTTGCCTAGCAGGTACATCCCGATTACTGCCACAAGTGCAATCACTGAAAGCCAAAAATATTTCCACCGTGCGATTAATCCATCCGTATTTTTACGCACGACTTTACGATAATCATCAACAAAACCGACCGCACCATAGCCAAACAGCACAAACAGCACAAACCAAACATAAGGGTTTTCCAAATTCGCCCACAACAATGTACTGACACCAATGGAAACCAAAATCATAATACCGCCCATTGTCGGTGTGCCACGTTTGCTGAAATGACTTTCCGGCCCATCATTACGCACCACTTGACCGATTTGCAATAACTGTAGTTTACGAATCACTTTAGGGCCAATCCATAAACAGAATAATAAAGCGGTCAATAACGCCAAAATCGCACGTACGGTAATATATGAAAAAACATTAAAAAATGTGTGATATCGAACTAAAAATTCACTAATCCAAACTAACATTGTTCAAAACCTTTAAATACATCAATCACCTGTTCCATTCTCATAGAACGTGATCCTTTAACTAATATTAAAATTGTTTTTCCGGACTTCATTTGTTGAGCTACATACTGTTGTAAATCGGCAATTAATTCTGTCTTATTCTGATAATGTTTGCCGCCACAAGTTTCACTAATCACACGACTATATTGACCAAAGCTCATCACTTGATCCAAGTTCGCCTTCAATGCCGCATCCGCAACCTGATGATGACAATCTTCCGTACTATCGCCTAATTCTGCCATATCACCGACCACTAATACTTTCACTTGTTGAGATGCAGATTGCAACACAGCAATTGCTGCTTTTAATGAATCAACGTTGGCGTTGTATGTATCATCAAGCAATGTTAGTTGAGAATTGACTGCGACTGGAAATAAACGCCCCTTCACACGTTTACCTAATGCCAAACCTTTTTTGACATCATTCAAACTTGCCCCTAAAGAAATTGCCAATGAAGCTGCCGCCAATGCATTACTGACATTATGCAAACCTAAATATGGCAATTCGATCTCAATTTCTCCCAGTGGAGTACAAAGTACAAATGAAAAACCGATATTTGTGTATTGAATCGCTCTCGCATAAATATCGGCTTCAGAATGCGTCATAGAAAAACATTTGATCGAATGCTTGGCAATATTTTGTTGCCACATCGGCAAATAGTTACAATCTTTATTGATAACAGCAATTCCATTTTCAGTTAAACCTTGATAAATCTCACCTTTCGCTTTCGCCACACCCTGTAGCGAACCAAAACCGGCTAAATGAGCAGGTGCAACATTATTCACTAAAGCTACATCCGGTCTAGCTAATTGCGTGGTATACGCAATTTCACCGGCGTGATTTGCGCCCAATTCAATCACAGCAAAACGGTGTTGATCAGTTAATCTTAATAATGTCAACGGCACACCGACATCATTATTAAAATTACCGGCAGTAAACAACACTTCATCAGCATTTTTCGCTGTTTGTTGCAGAATTGCTGCCGTCATCTCTTTTACGGTAGTTTTACCTGACGATCCCGTCATAGCCGCCACTTTAGGGTTAACCTGTTGACGAACCCATAATGCTAACTGTCCCAATGCTTTTTTAGTATCAGCAACAACCAACTGAGGAACCGAAATAGCAGGATTAGCCTGTTCAACTACCAAAATTTTTGCACCTTGTTGCGATACTTGCGACAAAAAACGGTGTGCATCAAAACTTTCTCCACGTAAAGCAAAGAAAACACTGCCGCAACAATCTGTGCGGCTATCTGTTGTTACCTTATCCACTTCAAGTTCAGCCTGAGGCGAGTTTACCTCTTTTGCTGACAACAACTCACTTAAAGCAGCAAAACTTACTTTTATCATTTGTTATGATATCTATGTAAAATTTAATAATTGAGAAACGATTTCGCGATCAGAAAAATGATGCTTAGTATGCCCGATAATTTGATAATCTTCGTGACCTTTTCCAGCAACAAGAATCACATCATTGGCGTTGGCACAGGCAAAAGCATAAATCAATGCCTGTTTCCGCTGGTGAATTATAGTAGCGTTATTTGGAAAGTCTAGCCCCTGCACAATATCATTAATAATTGCCACCGCATCTTCCGTGCGTGGATTATCATCAGTAATCACAATATGATCTGCAAGTTGTTCGGCAATTTTCGCCATTTGTGGTCTTTTGCCTTTGTCACGATCACCGCCACACCCAAAAACACACCACAACTGTCCATCACAATGTAAACGTGCCGCACGCAAAGCTTTATCCAATGCATCTGGCGTATGCGCATAATCTACAATAGCAGTCGGTCTGCCTTCTGCAGTAAAGCATTCCATTCTTCCACAAACACCTTGTAATTGATTAACACTACAACTCAATTCAGAAAGCGAATATCCCAAAGACAACAAAGTTGCCGTTACCAATAACAAGTTGCAAGCGTTAAACTCCCCAATTAACTGCGAATGGAAAACAGCTTTACCCCAACTCGAATCAATATCAATTGTTACTCCTTGTTGGTGATAAACCAAATTTGTCGCTTTTAACCAACGTTTATGCTGTGGCTTAAAATCATTTTGCAAACTCACTTCTATCGCATCGTCCATTTGTTGCAACCACAACTTACCAACCTCATCATCCGCATTAATAATACGATTTGGCACATTAAAATCAGTAAATAACATTTTCTTAGTATCGGCATAAGCCTGCATAGTGTGATGATAATCTAGATGATCTCGACTTAAATTAGTAAATACCACAGCCGAAAACTGCAATGCAGCAACCCTGTGTTGCACTAGACCGTGCGAAGAAACTTCCATCGCAACAAAATTGGCTTGATGTGCTACAAAATCTGCCAAATTGCGCTGAATTTCAATCGCTGAACCAGTAGTATTCGTTGCTGCTTTAACTTGCTGATAAAAACCGTTACCAATCGTCCCCATTACCGCACTTTTTTTGCCTAACAAATGTGTCCATTGTGTCAATAAATTAGCAACCGTTGTTTTACCATTCGTGCCAGTAACCCCCACCAAAGTTACTTTTTGAGAAGGATTATGATAAAACGCTCCTGCCAATGAGGATAATTGATGCGAAAGCTGATAAACATAAATGAAAGGGATACTATCATACCATTCGATTCGAGCCTGATCCTGAGGATCTTCACTTTCTAAAATAACAACAACAGCACCAGCTGACACTGCCTGTGCAGCAAACACTCTGCCATCAACCTGATGCCCAATTAGACCGATAAAAACATCACCTGCCTGTACTGCTCTGCTATCTAACTGTAATTCATTTAACGTTTTTTCCGGTAATGAAATCGAAAAAAATTGATTTAATCGCTGCATCTTCTTTATCCTTAATTATGGCGTTGATTTTCTGTTTTAAGTGAATCAATATGCACAATTCGTTTAGCACTTTTCGTTTCACCCTCAATACCGTCCGGCTTAATATTCTTCACTCTTAAGGTATGCCCCATAATTTTTGAGAAGACCGGTGCAGAAATTGAACCACCATAATATTTACCAGCGGTCGGATTATTGATCAAAATGACCAATGCAAATTGCGGATCACTAGCCGGCGCTACCCCAGCAGTATAAGCAATATATTTATCAACATAGCGACCATTTTCCAATTTTTTCGCCGTACCAGTTTTAATTGCAACACGATACCCCGGTACTGCTGCAGCAATACCCCCTCCTCCAGGTAAAGCAACACTTTCCATCATATGCACCACTTCACGTGTCACTTTTTCTGAATAAATACGTTCACCAATAACTGGAGGATCCACTTTTGTAATGGATAACGGGCGATATAAACCGAAACTACCTAAAGTAACATAAGCTCTAGCCAATTGTAGTGGCGTAACGGTCAAACCATAACCATATGCTACGGTTGCACGCTCAATATCTGCCCAACGCTTACGATTGTATGGCAAAGTTCCAGACTGTTCACCCACCAAACCTAAATTGGTTGGCATACCGAAACCTGCTTTATGATAGGTATTCATCAACACCGAAATCGGCATTTGTAACGATAAACGGCTTACACCAACATTACTCGATTTTTGCAGAATACCGGTAATGGAAAGTTCGTTTCTCGGGGCAACATCTCGAATAGTATGCCCATTCACTACAAATGGTTTGGTATTTACAATAGTATCCGGTGATACAATTTTCTGCGTCAATGCCGTTAATACTACGAACGGTTTTACAGTAGACCCCGGTTCAAATGTATCGGTAATTGCTCGGTTACGACGCATTTCCGCTTGTGATCCTAAAATATTGTTTGGGTTATACGAAGGTGCAGTCGCCATAGCCAAAATCTCACCAGTACTGATACTAACCAATACAGCAGTGCCAGATTCTGCTTTATTTTCCGCTACTGCTTTTTTGATTTCACGGAATACCATTGATTGCAAATGTTTATCAATACTTAATGTTACATCGTGTGCATCATATTTTTGCGTAGTTGAAATATTTTCAATTACATTACCAGATTTATCCTTACGGTATGTTTTAAAACCTGATTTTCCGGTCAACAATGCGTTAAAACTCTTTTCAATGCCTTCAATTCCCTGACCGTCAATATCGGTATAACCCAATAATTGAGCAGACTCCTCAACGGTCGGATAAAAACGGCGATACTCTTTCTGCAAAGAAACGCCTGTAATTTTCAATTCACGAATGTAATTGGCAATAGTCGGTGAAATTTGACGATCTAAATAGACAAATCGGGATTTAGGATTTTTATTTAAACGTGAAATAAGCCCGTTCAATGAAGTATTTAACGCTTCAGATAAACGCTGCCAACGATCTTTCTCCATTAATGAGTTTTTGCTGAAAATCTCTTTCGGATCAGCAATAACGGAGTAGTTTTCCACGCTGACAGAAAGCAACTCACCGTTACGATCTAAAATATCACCACGGATATAAGGAATTTGTTCAGTACGGAGTGAACGTTTATTTGCTTCGGAAATTAAGACATCTGACTGCACCAGCTGCACATAAGCTGCTCTTGCCACCAATGCTGCTAATAGAGCCAAGACAATAACGATGGTAGACCAGTATCTACCCTTCACAAAACTGCTTGAGTTCTGACTATAACTAGAAGATTTTTTTTTCACCTTTGCCATTATTATTTACTGTCCTCTAATTATTCAATAATTAACACTTCCTGATCATCTTGCGTAGATTGCATTCCCAACTGTTTTGCAATCCCCTCAATACGTGTGCGATCACTCAATGCACTGTCTTCCAAACGCAAATTAAGTGCTTCGCTCTGCAATGCTTGATATTCCGTCTGCAACTGATTCTTTTCGCTGATCGCCAAACGGGTTAAATGCGTTACCCAAATGGTTGACACCGCAATAATCAATAAAGCGATCAACAGCAACATCACTGTTTTATTGGCTTGGAAAATATCATCCACAATAATTCGCCATAACGGATAACGATCATAACGATTAAAAATCATAATAACCTCTCTGCAACACGTAATACCGCACTTCGAGAACGGCTATTGACAGCAATTTCCTGTTCACTTGGCATAATTGCTTTACCGATAATCTTCAATTTTTGATTGCGTTCAATTTGATCTTCTGTCAACGGCAAGCCTCTTGGAATATCGTCACCTTTGCTCTGTTTTTTCATAAAACGTTTGACTAAACGATCTTCTAACGAATGGAAACTAATAATTGATAAGCGCCCTTGCGGGGCTAACACCTCAATGGCTGCCGTTAAAATTTTCTCTAACTCCTCCAATTCGCTATTAATAAAAATACGAATTGCCTGAAAACTCCGGGTTGCCGGATGTTTATGTTTCTCTTTAACCGGAATAGATTGTGCAATTAATTGTGCCAACTGAAGGGTGCGGGTAAGTGGTTCTGTACCGTTTAATTTGGCTTGTTGATTGAATTGAACAATATTTCTCGCAATACGTTTCGCAAAACGCTCTTCACCGAATGTTTTTAACACCCAAGCAAGATCACTTTCCGAAACCTGTTGTAACCATTGTGCTGCGGAAAGCCCTTTTGTCGTATCCATACGCATATCTAAAGGCCCATCCTGCATAAAACTGAAGCCGCGTTCCGCTTGATCAAGCTGTGGCGAAGAAACACCTAAATCCAACAAAATGCCGTCAATTTTGCCGATTAGCTGATATTTTTCGCAAATTTCATTAATTTCTGAAAAGTTGTGGTGTTCTATGGAAAAACGAGGATCCTGAATGGATTGCGCAGCGGCGATAGCCTGCGGATCACGATCAATCGCAATCAAGCGACCGTGTTCGCCTAACAAGGAGAGAATACGACGAGAATGACCGCCACGACCGAAAGTACCGTCAATATAAATACCGTTCGGCTTGATTGCTAAACCATCCACTGCTTCATTCAATAAAACAGTAAAGTGTGAAGGATCTGAATAGATGACTTGTTCCATATAAAAATTCACTTATAAAAACAAAGTTTTTAACTCTTCAGACGTTGCCATCGTACCACTGCTACCAATTTGAATGTCTTGTTCGATTTGCTGCTGCCATCTGTCGGCTTGCCAAATCTCAAATTTGTTAAGCTGACCGACCAGCATAATTTCTTTTTCTAGGGCGGCATGTTGTCTTAATGCGGGACTAAGCAATATACGACCGGTCTTATCCAACTCGCATTCTGTTGCATATCCCAACATAACACGTTGTAAACGTCGTCCAGTTTCATCAAAATTCGGTAATTGCAGTAATTTCTGCTCAATAATTTCCCATTCAGAGAGAGGATAAAGTAAAAGGCAAGGTTGACGAATATCGGCAGTACAAATTAATTGTCCCTGCTCTTTTTCCTGTAATTCTGCACGATAACGAGTCGGGATCGCCAAACGACCCTTTGCATCAAGATTAATCAACGATGCGCCTCGAAACATACTCGTTACCTATAAAATGAACCGAAAAAGAGAATTTATTACCACTATTTACCACAATTTACCACTTCTTGCTAAGTCTATGCTTTGAAAACCCTGATTGCAAGCGATTAGTTCAATCTTTACAAAGAATTTTTGGGGTAGTAAGGATAAGATATGAAGAAGGAATATCGTCTACTCGCTTATCACAGATTAAAAGTACAATTTCAACTTGAATAAGTTGTCTAGAATTTAACGTTAGCAGCTTAATTTATAAACAAATAAGTAAGATAACAGAGATAATGATTAAGTTAAATCTGCACCTTGATAAGTTGGTTCATCCAACTTTTGAGGTGCAGATCACTCTTATTAAAAATCTTAAATATAAAATAATTAAATATCTTTCTTATTATTTAGATTATCTGATGAAGAGAAAATACTATCTGATAAATGAATTACTGGATTATCTGAAAACATATATTTATCAATACTGATTTCAAAATCATCGTTTGCTCCATTGAACAACATCTGTTTTGTATGTTCTAAATGTCGCCACATTGCAATCTTTGCAGCTTCAGGATCTTTTTTCATTAATGCATGTAAAATATCATCATGCTCCTTACACCAACTATCAATAGAACGGGAATCAATATGGTCATGTAATTTCCGCCAATATGGGTTTAAAATTCTCTGTTGCCACATTTCTTGAACAATTGTTACTAATGCACTATTTCTTGTAATTTGTGCTATTTTTGTATGAAATTTCAAGTCCCATTCAGAATCTCTAAAACGATCTTCTTGAAGAGCATTTTTTTGAATTTCCATCAGATCAATAATATCTTCTTTTGTAACTTGTGTTGCAGCAAACTCAGCAATAATACTTTCTATTAATTGTCTTGCTTGAAGTAACTCAAATGGACCACATTTTGAAAACTCTAATCCCTTAAACTCATTCAATTGTGATGATTTCTTTGGTGATGTAGAAATCACATGTATTCCCGACCCTTTTTTTACTTCAACAAATCCTTCTACTTCCAACATAATAATTGCTTCACGGACAACTGTTCGGCTCACATCCATTTCTTCAGCAATAAATCTTTCAGCTGGCAATTTTTCTCCAACTTTATAAATTCCTGATATAATTCTATTTTTTAGATCTTGTGCCAATTGTTGATAAAGACGTTGGTTGTCATTCAACTTCATTTTGCTATTACACCTATTTCGACTAAATTATGGCTAAAATTATACCACATCTGAATTTTTTTACTTCTAACTTACAAGGTTTTTGTTGCTACAGTTATAAAAACTGTAGCAACAAACAGGTGCTATATACCTAATAAATTAGGTAAAAAGAGTGACAATTGAGGAATATAAGTTACTAATAGTAAGGATACCAATAACACCGCAAAAAACGGCAACATCGGTTTAATCAAATCTTGCAATTTAACTCCTGATACTGAACACCCTACAAACAAAGCACTTCCTACAGGAGGCGTGCATAATCCTATACAGAGATTAAAAATCATCATAATACCAAAATGCACTGGATCCATTCCTAAATCAGTAACTATAGGCAAAAAGATAGGTGTGAAGATTAATACTGCCGGTGTCATATCCATAAACACACCGATAATTAATAACAATACATTAATGATTAATAAAATGACGATTAAATTATCAGATACGCTTAATAATAAGTCGTTGATCATATAAGGAATATCAGCATTTGTCATTGCCCATGACATTGCTACAGAAACACCGATCAAAAATAATACAATAGAAGTTGTTACAACAGACTCTAAAATAATTCTTGGTAAATCAGATATTTTAATCTCTCTGTAAATAACAACAGAAAGAATAAATGTATAAACCACAGCTATTGCAGAAGCCTCTGTTGCAGTAAAAATTCCACCTAAAATTCCGCCAATTACAACGACAACCATTAATAAGCTAGGAATTGCATCCAATGCATATTTAACAACGATAGCTAATGTTGGTTTATCTGAAACAGGATAATTACGTTTTTTCGCAACAACATAATTAACAACCATAATACCTAATCCCATAAGGAATCCCGGAACATAGCCAGCCATAAATAAAGTTGCAACAGAAATACCACCTGCAGTCAACGCATAAACAATCATAACATTGGAAGGTGGAATCAATAAACCTGTAATACAAGAAGATACATTAACTGCAGCAGAATAAGATGGATCATAACCTGCCTGCTTTTGTAATGGTGCCATTGTACCACCTACTGCGGCAGCTGCAGCCACTGCAGACCCAGAAATAGATCCAAACATCATATTAGCCATAACATTGACATGCCCTAAAGAGCCTGGAATCCTACCAACTAATATTTGAGAAAAATTAATTAATCGTGTTGCAATTCCACCACTATTCATTAATGAACCAGCAAGTATAAAAAATGGTATTGCTAGTAAAGAAAAACTATCCAATCCTGTCGCTACTTTTTGTCCCGAAACAATCAAAACAGTCTTAAAGGGAAGCATAAATCCCGCAGCTACACAAGTTGCTATTCCAATAGAAAATGAAATTGGTACTCCTAAGAACACTAGAACAAAAAAGGATACAAACATTGCTAAAGGAACAAACCATTCCCAAGATAAAAGCCATTCCATTATTTAGTCTCCTTCAATTCAGCCACATTTTCAATTAAGAAAATTAAGCTATAAAACATCATTAATACCCCACTAATCGGTAATACGATATAGACATATGCCATAGGAATTTGCATAGAAGAAGATATTTGTCCCGATGCATAAACATTCAAAACTAAATTAATTCCACCAAATACCATTACACCTAAAGAAAAAAGAAAAATACATATGTTTATAAAAATATTACTAATTGCTTTTTTGTAATGGGTCAAATTATGTGTAAAAAGATCTATAGATAAATGTTTTTGCAATCCTACAGTATAGGCAGCCCCTAATAGCCCTACCCATATCATACTAAAACGAGCCACTTCATCTGTTACCGTACTAGGAATTTGCAAAACATATCGGCTGAAAACTTGCCAGGTAACACAAATAACAAGCAATACCATAACAATAACCGAGAATGTTGAAATAAACATATCAATATACTTTTTCAAATTGGTTAAAAGCATATAACTCTTCCTCCCTAAATATGAATAAAAAAATCTCCTTATCCATTTATTATGGATAAGGAGAAAATATTATTTATTCGATTCTTTTATCTGTTTAATGATCTCTGCCAAGCTAGGGTCTTTATTAAAATCATCATACAATGGTTTTAATGCATCTCTAAATGGTGTTTTATCTACAGTAATAAATTTTGCACCTGCTTTTTTCGCTTCTTCAGTTGAACGCGCTACTTCTTCATCCCATAATTTTTGTTGATAAATTTCTGAATTATGAGCTGCTTCAGTTAATATTTCTTTTTGCTTATCATCTAATTTATTCCAAGTTTTAGAAGAAATAATTAAATAATCAGGAACACTTGTATGTTGATCTTCAATATAATATTTAGCAACTTCAACATGTCGAGTTTGATTATATGATGGAATATTATTTTCAGCCCCATCAATTACACCTTGCTGCAAAGCAGTATATACCTCACCAAATGGAATTGGTGCTGGTGCTGCACCTAATAATTCAATTAATTTATTTGTAGTCGGTGTTGAAACAACACGAATTTTTAATCCTTTCATGTCAGCAGGAGATTTTATTTCTTTTTTAGCATAAAAACTTCTTGTTCCTGCTACATACGAAGCCAATACATTAAATCCGCTTTTTGTTGTTTTATCTGTAATTTCTTTACCTATAGAACCAAATAAAACCTTTTTAAAATGGTTTTCATCATCAAATAAATAAGGGCAACTAAATACAGAAAACTCCTTTACAAATGCCTCCATTTCACTTGCACTAGCTTTAGTCATATCCAAAGCATCATTTTGAATTAATTCAATTGTTTCTCTCGGACCTCCCATTTGTCCACTAGGATAAATACGGATTTTTAATTCTCCATTTGATTTTTCCTGTACTTCTTTAGCCATTTGCTCTAATGCTTGATGTACAACGTGAGATTGATCCAAGTTATGTGCTAACTTCAAAGTTACTCGTTGAGCCAATACACTATTACTAGAAAATAACATTGGCAATGCCAAGCAAAATCCGGATAAAACAAGTTTATTTAGTTTCATAAGCTATCTCCAAAAGTGAGTTAAATGTATGACAAATTTTTCATTAAATGTATTTAAACATTTAATATGATTTTTAAAACCTGACTAATGCTAGCATTTATAGCAACAAGATGTCATACATATTTATCAAAAATGAGATCGATCTCACAAAAAAAATATATTTCTATTTTAAAATTGGTATAACACGTTTAATATATTATCCATTCCTATTCCACCAATAACCTATAATGGAGATCAAAAAATGAATGTATTTATCAATGATGACTTTTTATTAGATACAGAATTCTCTAAACAACTTTTCTTTGAATATGCTGAAAATCAACCTATCTTTGACTATCATTGTCATTTGCCACCAGAACAGATTGCAACAAACTACCAGTTCAAAAACTTATATGATATTTGGTTAAAGGGAGACCACTATAAATGGCGAGCCATGAGAACTCATGGTGTTGATGAACGTTTTTGTACAGGAGATGTTAGTGATTACGATAAATTTTTAGCATGGGCAGAAACTGTACCATATACTATCGGTAATCCCCTTTATCATTGGACTCATCTTGAATTAAGAAGACCTTTCGGCATTACGGACGTTTTGCTCTCACCAACTACTGCTGATAATATTTGGCAACGTGGCAATGAATTACTACAACAAGAAAATTTCTTTGCTAAAGGTATCATTGAACAAATGAATGTAAAATTTATTGGTACCACTGATGACCCTATTGATGATCTTCGTTTCCATAAACTTATCGCAGAAGATAAAAGTTTTACTACTAAAGTTGCACCAAGCTTCCGACCAGATAAAACAATTAATATTAATTTACCGACCTTTAATCGCTATATCTCCCAATTAGCGAAAGTATCCAATATTGATATCTGTCGTTTTTATCAGTTATGTAATGCGTTAGAACAGCGTATTGACTATTTTGCACAACACGGTTGTAAAGTATCTGACCACGCATTGGATGTGGTTGTTTACGCTGAAGCTACAGAAAATGAACTGGATCAGATTCTACAGAAAAAACTTTCCAACCAAGAACTGGAACCTATAGAAATTGCCAAATTTAAAACCGCTATTCTTATATTCTTAGGCAACGAATATCATAAACGTGGTTGGGTTCAACAATATCACATTGGCGCATTACGTAATAACAATACATTAATGTTTAATCAATTAGGACCGGATACAGGTTTTGATTCAATCAATGATGAGCCAATAGCACAAGCACTTTCCCATTTATTAGATGCTCAAGCAAAAAATGATCAATTACCAAAAACTATTCTTTATTGCTTAAACCCTAGAGATAATGAAGTATTAGCTACAATGATTGGAAATTTCCAACAAGCTGGCATTAAAGGGAAAATGCAATTTGGTACAGGTTGGTGGTTTAACGACCAAAAGGATGGAATGATTCGCCAAATGACCCAATTAAGTCAACTAGGCTTACTCAGTCACTTTGTAGGAATGCTCACCGATAGTCGTAGCTTCCTTTCTTATACTCGTCACGAATACTTCCGCCGTATTCTCTGCCGAATGATTGGTCATTGGGTTAAAGATGGTGAAGCACCTAACGATATCAAACTATTAGGTGAAATGGTTAAAAATATCTGTTTTGACAATGCACGTGATTACTTTGCTATTGAACTAAATCAAAAATAAAAGGGGATAACTATGAAACAACTCAACCGTACAAACTTTCCGGGAAATCAATATCCAACAAAAATCATTCAATTTGGTGAAGGCAATTTCTTACGTGCTTTTATTGATTGGCAAATTGATTTATTAAATGAAAAAACTGATTTTAATAGCGGTGTAACTATTGTACGCCCGATTAATACCGATTTTCCGCCGTCATTAAACACCCAAGACGGACTTTATACCACTATTATTCGTGGTTTAAATGAAAAAGGCGAGGCGGTAAAACAGGCGCGGATTATTCGTTCAGTCAATAATGAAATTAACCCTTACCAACAATTTGATGATTACCTTCAATTAGCTCATAACCTTGATATTAAAATTATTTTTTCTAATACCACTGAAGCAGGTATTAGTTATCACGAAGGTGATAAATTAACTGATCGTCCAGCTGTAAGTTATCCAGCAAAATTGACTCAACTTCTCTATGAACGCTTCAAAGTTGTTAATGGTGATAATACTCAAGGTTTTATTTTATTGCCGTGTGAATTAATCGATTATAACGGCGTAGCATTAAAACGTCTGGTGCTCCGCTATGCACAAGAATGGCAACTACCAACCCAATTTATCGATTGGCTAGAACAGGCAAATACTTTCTGCTCTACTTTGGTAGATCGTATTGTTACCGGTTATCCCCGCAATGAAGTAGAGCAACTCACTAACGAACTCGGCTATCAAGATCAATTCTTAGATACCGCTGAATATTTTTATTTATTTGTGATTCAAGGTCCAAAATCTTTAGAAAAATTGTTCCGTTTGGATCAACTTAAACTGAATATTTTAGTGGTTGATGACATCAAACCTTATAAAGAGCGCAAGGTGGCTATTTTAAACGGAGCGCACACTTCATTAGTACCGGTTGCATACCTTTCAGGTGTGGATTATGTTGGAGATGCAATGCAAGATCAACAATTGCGCCAATTTGTGATCAATACTTTAGCACAAGAAATTATTCCGGTACTCTCTTTACCACAAGAAGAATTACAACATTTTGCCGATGCAGTTATCGGACGTTTCCAAAATCCATTTATTCAGCACGCACTATTATCCATTTCCCTAAATAGTATGACCAAATATCGTACTCGTATTCTGCCACAATTATTAGCTTATCAGCAAAAATATAAAAAATTACCAGCTCGCTTAACATTCGCATTATCAGCACTTATTGCTTTTTATCGCGGAAAACGTGATCAACAAATTATTCCATTGAAGGATGATCAAATTTGGTTAGATCATTTTGCAGACTGGTGGCAACAATGGGAGCAAAAAAAGCTTTCCACTAAACAGTTAGTTCAAAACGTTTTAAGCCAAACTGAACATTGGCAGCAGGATTTAACACAGATTCCTGATTTAGTGGATAACGTTGCAGAAAAACTTGATGCTATCCTCAATAAAGGAATACGTAATTCACTATCACAATATTGTTAGAGGAAATTATGAAGCAGTTTATTCAAATTCAAACACAGGATAATGTTGCTGTTGCTTTACAAAATTTGACCGCAGGCACGGTTATTCCTCCTGCTGATAAAAAAATTATTCTAAAACAAGATATTCCACGTGGACATAAATTTGCTATAAAAGATATTGCTGAACAGGAAAACATTATCAAATATGGTTACCCAATCGGACACGCCAATTGTGCTATTGCGTGTGGTGATTATGTGCATACACATAATGTTAAAACCAATTTAAACGATATTAATGACTATAGCTATCAACCAAACTTTCCAGCAATTAGAATTAATGAGGCAGATCGTGAAGTACAACTTTATCGACGTGCCAATGGTGATGTTGCTATCCGTAACGAACTTTGGATTATCCCGACTGTCGGTTGTGTGGTCGGCATCGCTAATCAAATTCGCCAACGATTTTTGCAACAAAATCCGGCTGATGACATTGATGGCGTATTTACCTTTTCTCACAGCTATGGTTGTTCACAACTTGGTAATGACCATCAAAACACCAAAGTGATGTTACAAAATATGGTTAAACATCCTAATGCCGGCGCTGTATTGGTGATCGGTCTTGGATGTGAAAATAACCAAATTGATGCCTTTCGGGAAACTTTGGGCGATTACGATCCTCAACGTGTGAAATTTATGGTGTCGCAACATTTTGAAGATGAGGTCGAAGCCGGATTGGAATTATTGCAGCAACTCTATCAACAAATGCGCAATGATCGCCGCCAAGCAGGGAAATTAAGCGAAGTGAAATTCGGTTTGGAATGTGGTGGTTCTGATGGGTTATCTGGCATTACCGCCAATCCATTGTTAGGTAATTTCTCTGATTACCTAACCTCTCACGGCGGAACAACAGTATTGACTGAAGTTCCAGAAATGTTTGGTGCAGAACGCATTTTGATGAGCCACTGCCGCGATCAAGAAACTTTCGATAAAACCGTTGCTATGGTAAATGGCTTTAAACAATATTTTATTTCTCACCATCAACCTATTTATGAAAATCCCTCTCCAGGAAATAAATCAGGTGGGATTACAACATTGGAAGATAAATCCCTCGGTTGCACACAAAAAGCAGGACACAGCCAAATTGTTGATGTATTGAAATATGGCGAACGCCTCTCCAAAGCAGGCTTAAATCTATTGACTGCCCCAGGAAATGATGCTGTAGCGACCAGTGCATTGGCAGCTTGCGGTTGTCATATGGTGTTGTTCACCACCGGTCGTGGCACACCATATGGTGGCTTTGTGCCAACAATGAAAATCTCTACCAATAGTGAATTAGCACAACGAAAACGCAACTGGATTGATTTCAATGCTGGGCGCTTAGTTGAAGACATTGATATGCCTCAGTTATTGAATGACTTTATTAATAATGTTGTTGAAATCGTAAACGGAAAACCAACAAAAAATGAAATAAACCAATTTAGAGAACTGGCAATATTTAAGAGTGGAGTAACTTTGTAGAAAAACGTTGTAAATAACCCAATACAAAAACGGCATAACCTACATTACAGTAAGTTATACCGTTTTTTTAATAGCTAAAATTAAATGTCTAAATTAGCGTGCAATGCATTAGTTTCAATGAAATCACGACGAGGTTCAACTTCATCTCCCATTAAAGTAGTGAAAATTTGGTCTGCCGCCACCGCATCACGAATGGAAACTTTTAACATACGACGCGCTTCCGGATCCATTGTCGTTTCCCATAATTGCTCAGGATTCATTTCTCCCAATCCTTTATAACGTTGTACAGACAAACCTCGACGAGATTCTTTCACTAACCAATCAATTGCTTGTTCAAATGAAGTAATGTTAAAACGGCGTTCACCACGAGTAACATATGCTCCATCTTCAATCAGGTTGCGTAATTGATGACCAAGTTTCAATAATAATGCATATTCACTGCCTTCGATAAAGTGGAAATCCAAGGCGTAATCGGTATCAATACCGTGAGTACGCACGGTAATCACTGGCTCATATAAATGACGTTCAGCATTATATTGCACTTTTGAAGAATAATGTGTGCCGTGTTGTTCTTTGCGGCTCAATGTTGCTACTAGCGTATCCACCCAACTCTTCACTTCCGCTTCTTGCTGCATTAATGCCGGTGTTAAATCATCCTGATAAATCAACTCCCGCAAAATTGCCGCTGGATAACGGCGAGATACACGATTAATCATTTTATTAACTCGATTATATTCCGCTACCAAATTTTCCAGCGGTAATCCTTTCATTGCTGGAGCAGTCGAGTTGACATACAACGCCGCACCGTCTAACGCAATCGCCAATTCATATTGGGTCATTGCATCGTCATCTTTAATATATTGTTCCTGTTTACCTTTCTTCACTTTGTAAAGTGGCGGCTGAGCAATATAAACGTGTCCACGTTCAATCAATTCCGGCATTTGACGATAAAAGAAAGTTAATAACAGGGTACGAATATGTGAGCCGTCCACATCCGCATCAGTCATAATAATAATGCTGTGATAACGCAATTTGTCCGGATTATATTCATCACGACCAATACCACAACCCAATGCGGTAATCAGTGCAGCAACTTCCTGAGAAGAAAGCATTCTATCAAAACGGGCTTTTTCAACATTTAAAATTTTTCCTTTTAACGGCAAAATTGCCTGATTTTTACGATTACGTCCCTGTTTTGCTGAACCACCTGCCGAATCTCCTTCCACAATATAGAGTTCTGATAATGCAGGATCACGCTCCTGACAATCCGCTAATTTGCCCGGCAATCCTCCCAAATCCAATGCACCTTTACGACGAGTCATCTCTCTGGCTTTACGTGCTGCTTCCCTTGCGCGGGCAGCATCAATAATTTTTCCTACAATAATTTTGGCATCATTCGGATTTTCCAATAAATATTCTTGCAAACGCTCACCAACAGCGGATTCGACTACACTTTTCACCTCTGAAGAAACCAATTTATCTTTAGTTTGTGATGAAAATTTCGGGTCTGGTACTTTAACGGAAACAATCGCAACTAATCCTTCACGAGCATCATCTCCTGCCATTGCCACTTTCGATTTTTTGTTGTAACCCTCTTTTTCCATATAATTATTCAGTGTACGCGTCATTGCAGCACGGAAGCCAGCTAAGTGAGTACCACCATCACGTTGCGGAATATTGTTAGTAAAACAGTATAAATTTTCTTGGAAACCATCATTCCATTGCAATGCAACTTCCACGCCGATACCATCCTTCTCGGTATTAAGATAGAAAGGTTTACTATGAATCGGATTTTTATTTTTGTTTAAATATTCCACAAATGCTTGAATACCACCTTCATAATGAAAATGATCGGAACGGTTAGTACGTAAATCTATTAAACGAATGGATACGCCTGAATTCAAAAATGAAAGCTCACGCAAGCGTTTAGATAAGACCTCATATTGGAATTCAGTGTCGCTGAAAATAGACGGACTTGGCCAAAAACGCACAGTAGTTCCGGTTTTATCACTCTCACCGATAACTGCCAATGGTGCCTGTGGTTCGCCCAAACGATAAAATTGTTCGTGAACGTGTCCTTCACGGCGAATGGTTAGCTGTAACTTGTCGGAAAGTGCATTTACCACCGACACCCCTACGCCGTGCAAACCGCCTGAAACTTTATAAGAGTTGTCGTCAAATTTACCGCCGGCGTGCAATACCGTCATAATCACTTCCGCTGCTGAAACGCCCTCTTCTTCGTGAATGCCGACCGGAATACCACGCCCGTCATCCTGTACGGAAACGGAATTGTCTTCGTGAATAGTCACCACAATGTCTTTACAATAACCGGCTAAAGCTTCATCAATCGCATTATCAACGACCTCGAACACCATATGGTGCAAACCTGTACCATCATCGGTATCACCGATATACATACCCGGACGTTTACGCACCGCATCAAGCCCTTTTAATACTTTAATACTTGATGAATCGTAAGAATTTGACGTTTGATTTGACATAATTATTATCTCTAGTTTTATTCAAAAAATTAGGCTGAATTATAGCAGAAAAGGGCTTTAAATCCTAGAACATACCGATTTTATCACTCTTGTTTTCTGGAGAAACAATGCCTTAACTCAGGCATTGCCGTGCAAATTGTTCGCTGGATTGATCTAACCAACTTCGATTATGGGATGGGGTTTGATTTTTCATATCTCGTAATGCATCATAAATTGCCTGTTCCAATGTCGGAATGTCAACTTGTTGCCAACAATTCAAACGTTGAAAATTGGTCTGTAAATCAGCTGCAAAAATAATGCCGCTGTAATAATCATAAATATAGGCATCAAAACCTTTACCTTGCTCATAAAGCTGATGTTTTAACTCTGAAATCGGCTGTTTATATTTACCATTAAACCAATCAATAACACCATGTACAAAAGAATCAACATTAAAATGTTGGTTGACTCGCCCATAGTAAGTCTGTTGTGTGACCTGATAAACCGGTGCATAAGTGCTTTTTACGATCTGTTGCGATGGCAAACCAATCACTGGCTTTACTTCATTCTGCTGTACACAGGCAGCTAACAACAAAATTACTGTTATAAAAAATACTTTTTTCATTTTCTTATGTGTCCTTTGATATAAATCGCTAATATACCTCAAGCAACGGATGATAAATTTTACAATTCAGTGTTATAATCGCAACTTAATTCATCCTTATAACAACTTTTAATTATGAGTCGTCAGAAAAAAACAAGAAAAATCAGTGATTTAATGCCTGCACGTAAACAGGATAAAACCGATATTTCCAGCACTAAAAAAGGTAAAAAACCAACAAGATATGAGTTGGATAACAAGGCTTGGGAAGAAAAACGTAAGAAAAAACATAAAGGTCGCCCTTCCGGCAGCCGTTATGCTAACGCTGAAAAAGCGGATATGATTGTGGAGAATGTCAAAAAAGATCCGCGTGTCGGCAGCCGTAAGAAAATCCCACTCATTGTGGAAGAAGTGAATCAGCAACAAAACAGATCCGTTGAACCCATTGAGATTGTCATTCGTCCGAAAAAAGAGCGTTCCGCCGAACAGGAATTATTTGAATTGGAAAATAACGAAATTCTGAATCAATTGCTTGATCAACTCGAAGCGGGAGCAAAACTTTCGAAGAAAGATCAAGAATTCGTTGATCAATGTTTAGATCGTATTGACGAATTAATGGCAGAATTAGGTATTGAGCCGGAAGATGACGATGAGCAGGATCTTTACCATCAATTTGAAAAAATCAATATCAACCAATTTAAATAAATTACGATGAATATTTCAGTATTACTATTAATTGTTGGCTGTGTCATTATCATTGCAATGGCAAGTTATCTTATTTGGCTACTGCTTGCCATCAAAAAGCAGAAACGCTTATTACAGCAGGCTTATCAACAGCGAATGGATCGATTGTTAGAAAGTATCGAAATTATAGCCAAAGCAATGTTGAGTGATGAATGCAATCATTCCGAAGGTGTGTTACGCTTAAAACCGTTGTTGGAAGCCTATGGCAAAATTCAGCTGAATGCCTTCCCTGCGATGCAGGAGCTTTACCTCACCGTTAGAGATATGCCGATTAAGGAAGAACGTCAGGCATTGGATAAAAAAGAGAGAAGGAAGCTCGATCTCACCAGAGAAAGTAAAGAAGCAAAATTAGAAAAGCAAATCAAGTTGGAGTTGCCTCAATTACTTGAGGGGCTTAAATAATCATAATTAGTGGGTATTTATTATGTCAGAAATTTTATGGGATCATAATCTGATTCGGAAATATAACCAATCAGGACCGCGTTATACTTCATATCCGACAGCATTGGAATTTAATGAAGTTTATAACAATGATGATTTTATTATGGCGGCGGAACGTTATCCGACACGGCCGTTATCATTATATGTGCATATTCCTTTCTGTCATAAGCTCTGTTATTTCTGTGCGTGTAATAAAGTCATTACACGGCATCAACATAAAGCGGATATTTATTTGGACTACTTGGAAAAAGAGATCCGCACCCGTTCAGCGTTATTCTCAAAACGTACCGTTACCCAAATTCACTGGGGCGGCGGTACACCGACCTATTTGACGGAAGAGCAATCTGACCGTTTAATGTCTATGTTGCGTAACCATTTCACAATTAGTGAAAATGCGGAAATCAGTATCGAAATGGATCCACGTGAAATTGAGCTTTCGATGTTGGATCATCTGCGTAAAATCGGTTTCAATCGCATCAGTATGGGCGTGCAGGATTTTAATAAAGAGGTTCAGAAAGCAATCAATCGAGAACAGGATGAACAGTTTATTTTTGACTTAATGCATCACGCTCGTGAGTTGGGCTTTCAATCTACCAATCTTGATTTGATTTATGGTTTGCCGTTGCAAACATTAGACAGCTTTATGTTTACCTTGCAGAAAGTGCTTGAATTAAATCCTGATCGCTTAAGCGTTTTCAATTACGCACATTTACCGACACGTTTTGCCGGTCAACGCAAAATTAAACAGGAAATGTTGCCTTCACCGGAAACAAAATTATCTATACTGCAAAATACCATCGAATTTTTAACCAGCTCCGGTTACAAATTTATCGGAATGGATCACTTTGCCAAACCGGATGATGAATTGGCTATTGCGCAGGCAAATGGCGTTTTGCATCGTAATTTCCAAGGCTACACCACTCAGGAAGAGTGCGATTTGTTGGGAATGGGCGTGTCTGCAATCAGTCTTTTAGGCGACACTTATGCACAAAACCAAAAAGAACTGAAAAGTTACTATGCCGACATTGAAACTCGCGGTATCGCATTAAATAAAGGCTTAGTGATGACACGTGAAGACTGTTTACGCCGTGATGTCATTAAAGCCTTAATCTGCAACTTCAAATTGAAATTTACGGTTATCGAGCAACAATATCAAATCAACTTTAAGCAGCATTTCGCTGAAGATTTGGCATTGCTTGCCCCTTTAGTTGAAGACGGATTACTTAGCATTGATGATGAAGGCATTACCGTTTCATCAAAAGGACGTCTGTTAATTCGCAACATCTGTATGTGTTTTGATACTTACTCTCGCCAACAGGCAAAACGTCAGCAGTTTTCACGTATTATTTAATGAAAAGGAATCCGGATGAATACTTTACAATTTATCATTCAAACCGTTATCGGCGTCTATATTTTTATTTTAGTCGCAAAAGTCTGGTTGCAATATTGCAAAGTTGATTTCTACAATCCGTTGTCGCAAACATTAGTGAAATTAACACAACCGGTGTTGTTGCCGTTACGTAAAATCGTGCCAATGAAATATGGCATTGATTTTGCAGCGGTTTTGCTTGCGTTTATTCTAGGTGCAATCAAATTGCCTTTGCTCTATTTTGTGGTTTCCGGCCATCTTTCATTAGAATTGCCTTATGTGCTGTTATTAGGCGTGCTTTCTGTCGTTAAAGCGTGGGGTGAAATCATCTTTTGGGCGATATTTTTACGTGCTATTTTGAGTTGGTTCAGTCGTGGCGGCAATCCGTTAGATTATGTGTTATATCAAATCAGTGAACCGTTGCTGGCACCGATCCGCCGTATTTTACCACGCACCGGAATGCTTGATTTTTCAGTAATGGTGTTAGGGATTATCCTGATTCTACTCAATAACGTATTGCTTGATCTCTTTGGTCAACTTTGGATGATTGCGTAATGGCAGTCAATCGTACTGAAAATGGGCTGTTGTTAAATATTATCCTGCAGCCCAAAGCCGGCAAGGATCAAATTGTCGGCTTATATGGTGATGAATTAAAGATCACTATTACCGCACCACCTGTTGATGGCAAAGCTAACGCACATTTAATTAAGTTTCTTAGTAAAGAATTCAAAGTTGCAAAAACACAAATTGAATTACGCAAAGGTGAATTAAGCCGACATAAGCAGGTTTTTATTCCCTCTCCCGAACAAATTCCCCAGCCTATTCTGGATCTACTTGAATAGCACTGCCGATTTCATTTTGGCTCTTATCGCCTACAGAATTAGCAATCATTATTTTCACTTAAGCCCTAAAATAACGATCACAAAAGATCGTTGTTTTTCAAAAAATTCTTTTCTTCTGCCACTATTTCACCATTAAAAATTTTATCTTTTTGAAGCCAACCCCTTGTTTTTTTTTTTTTTTTTTAAACTAAGAAAGTTTTTGTTTACTAAAACAGTTTAGTAGCAAAACAAAGCTTTCATTGTATTTTTTATTAATTTCACAACACTTTTAACGGAGATTTCTATGCAAAAACTTCCTTTTAAACAAATTGCGCTTGTTACACTTTTTTCACTAGGTATTGTTGCTTGTGGGAGCTCCGGTGGTGGTAACAATTCATCAAGCGGTACTTATGCAATTGGTGATGTAAGATTTGAGAGAGATGGCGCAGGAGAACTCGTTGATGCAAGACATAAAATTGTTAATGCGTCGGAGAGTAATGCAAGCGTTTATAAACAAGTTTATGAAACACTCGTCAATCAAACAGGAGAAAATGCGTATCATCAATCCTATACTGCTTATGGATTACACAATATGGGAACATCTGATTCACCGGACTATCGTGTTGTTTTTGCAGCAAAAGATATACCTAATACCCTACCAACTAACTTAGATGCCAGTTATCAAGGAAAAGCTATTTTCACTGATCCAGAACAAGCAAATCAATTCTTAAGCGGTACAATGAATATGACCATTAAGGATGAGGGAATTACTGGAGCGTTTGACTTTGCTCAAAATGGAAAACTTACTATTGGCGGAGAAATTAACACTGAAGAAAATATGGCTGAAATCAGCAAAATGGGTAATGGGCGTGCTTTTAATATGTTCGGTGAAGTAAACGGTGATATTAAAGGTTATACCCTTAACGGTTATTTCTACGGTTCTGTTGCAGGTAAACAATATGAAGAGGTTGTGGGTGCAATAACCGGTAATTTAAAACAAGGAACGACACAGATTGAAGCGCAAGGCGTATTCGCTGGTAGCAAACAATAATATAACCAATCAATACACTTCATAAGAAGTGTATTGATTATTCTGTAACATTAATGTTTTATGACCATAATGAAAAATAAATTTCTCTTTCCTTTAATCCTTTTTTTATCATTCTCTGTTCAAGCAAATTCTGTTGTATCTACAGAAAATATGCCAAACACTAATATTGATTTTTGGCAAGAACAATTTAAAAATAATAAAGACCTTACTGAAAAAGGATTAAATCTTGCTATTCAACAAAGAGATTTTAATTTAATTAATACATTTTTATCTTTATATCTAACTTTTCCTAAACCGGATCAGTTCTTAGTTCTGTTCGCTGAAAGTCTTTTAGCTCAGAATGAACAAAACTATACCAAATCGATCAATTTATTACGACGAATCCTTGCTATCAATCCTAAATTAAATCCGGTACGGCTCGAATTAGCCAAAGCTCTCTTTTTAAATCAACAAAATAATGAAGCACAAGCGCAATTTGAGCTTGTCAAATCAGATAATTTACCTCCGGCTCTTGAACAACTCATTGATTTATATCTTGAAGCAATTCAACGACGTAATCGTTGGTATAGTCAATTTAACGCCTATTATACCCAAACCGATAATGTCAATAACGTTTCTTCAGATATAAATATTGGGAATACAGGTTTTCGGAAAAATCCAAGTATGCTGCCTCAATCGGCACACGGTATTGCTTTTAGCAACAACATAGGAAAAGATTTCAATCTAATATCTACGCATTATCTTGCCTTAGGAAACTATCTTAATGGTAAATACTATTGGGATAATCACTATTATACTGATATTCAAGATCGCCTTAATCTAGGCTATAAATATAAAAATGCAGTTCAACAATTAGCAATTTTACCTTTTTATCAATGGCGATGGGTAGCTAATAAACGATATCAACAAAGTTATGGTATTTCCCTAGCGTGGTCGCATTGGCTAAATAATCATTTTCAATTATCTAACACACTTGAATACGCAAAAAATAAATATTCACAAACCAAAATATTAGATGGGAATAGCAAATCCATCTCCAGCACTTTATTTTGGTTACCGAAAAGCACTCAATTTATATATATAGGATTTGATGCACTGTGGGAAAATACACAAGAAAAGCAATATTCTCATCATACGCATAGCCTACGCTTAGGTTGGAAACAGGAATGGAAGCTTGGAATTTCTAGTCAGATAAATTTTTCTATTTCAAAACGTAAATATCATGATCAAGCTGTACTAGGGGGCATTTTACCGCTTAATAAAACGAGGAAAGATCATATCTATCAAGCTAACTTAACCCTATGGAAACGTGATTGGCAATGGTGGAATATTACACCAAAACTACAATTTAATTGGAAACAACAGGTAAGTAATATTCCGTCAATGTATTCTTATACAGATAAGAACATCAATCTGTTATTTGAAAAACAATTTTGATTAAATATTTGGAATTAAATATTTACCAAAATCTTCAATTAAAAATCACTATCTATTATCCACGCTGCTTTTTAACCAATAAAAAAGCCTGATATCGAAAATATCAGGCTTACTCCAAAATTCCATCTCTCGCTTAGTGGTGATGATGCCCACCGCAGCCACAGCCACCGTGTCCACCTCTGCAGCAGCCATCTTCATCATCGTGATGATGATGTCCTCCGCAACACCCCTCACCTTCTTGATGTAAATGACCATGTGCAATCTCTTCTGCTGTAGCTTCACGCACAGAAACAACTTCAACAGTGAATAATAAAGTTTGACCGGCAAGCATATGGTTACCATCAACTACTACATCTTCATCCGTTACTTCAGTAATAACAACCGGTAATGGTCCGATGTCAGTGTCAGCAATAAAACGCATTCCCGCCTGTAACTCATCAACACCGTGGAACACATCTTTCGGCACACGTTGCACTAAATTGTCATTATATTCACCATAACCCTCTTGTGGTGATACTTTCACGTCAAATTTTTCACCAACTTCTTTGCCTTCCAATGCATTTTCTAAGCCGATAACAAGATTATTATGACCTTGTAAATAAAGTAACGGTTGATTCGCAGGTGCTTCATCTACTAACACACCATCTTCAGTACGAACTTGATATGCAATACCTACTACATGATTTTTTGCAACTTTCATTAATTTCTCCAATTATTTAGGGATAAAGTGCGGATTGTAACGGAATTTCTACTTTTCCGATAGAGCAATAACAACATTTGCCTCAATCGATAATTGAGATTCCCCCGGTGTAAAACTAACAGCATTACCATCTTCCTGTATTTCAGCAACTTTAGCCATACGCAAAGGCGCTGCTCTCATCATATAATCAACATTATTTTGGTCGATATTCATATTAATAATTCGATATTGATTGTAATGTAATCCAGATTTGATTAATTCCGCCTGCTGCTGTACCTGTGTCAACAATGACTGCAATAACTTATCTCGTTGCTGTTTTTGCAATTCAGTAGAAACAAAAAATTTGGTTGACTGTACAAGGAAATCTTTCGGTAAATCCGAAACAAATTGTGCAATTTCACTAAAACTACTACTTTCTAACACTAAATTCGCTTTTAACGTCCAACTTGCCACTTTGCCTTTTTGATCATAATTAGCGTAACTTTGTCGTTGATTATTGGATAATTTAATATTTTTATATTGTTTTATTTTAGTGACCGCCTTTTCTACCCGCTCCTCAATTTCCTGAGAACTTTTCGCCGAAAGATGCTCTCCGGTGAGTTGAGTGCTGATAATTAACTGAACTTTATCTTGAGGCACAACCGTTTCAGCTGAAACCCTAAAACTGACTTTTAATGTTTCTTCACTATTAGTCGGCTCCGCTTTTACCGGCGAAGCTACCATCATTAAACAACAAACAAAACCTGAAAAATAGTGAATAAATGTTTTTTTCATATGACTCCTTTAGAAAATAACAAAACAATTAAAAAGCTAGTCTATTCGCTGTCAAACCAACCACGAATAAACTGAATAGATAAAAATAATGTTACTAACAATATGACATATAAGATATAGCTCACAATTGGTTTTGAAGCAGTAGCATCCTGCGCAACCTCTTTAATCGAAACGACATTACTGAACTCATCAAACATTGTGATACGCCACCCATAATATTTTACTTCAACCAATTTACGCTCGTTAGCAAAGCCCTGAGCTTTAGCTTGCAAATTAGCTGAATCAAACTTGAAGTAGAAAGGAAACCCCCATCGAGTGTCTTCATTACGATACACCATCACTTTATCTGTTTTGGGATCTTGTGTATAAATATAATAAACATCACGTGTCGGCCCATCTGCCGGATTAGATTTAGTAATCGGGCCATCCTTATCAACACGTTTGACTTCAACGCCCGTCACTTCTTTGATTGCATAACTTGGAAAGGTATAATTTACTCCTGCAGCCAAAATCAAATGCACACATAACGTAACCAATAGGAAAAACCAAAAGAAAAAACGGCGTAATGTAGAATGCTGAGCCATAATTATTTCCTCATTTCATAGATAACATTGCTTTATCCTAGCATATTATTGTGACAAATTAACGCCAAATAAGTTGCTAAAATTATTAGTAGTGATCTGGGCTAACTCTTCAACGGAAACACCTTTTAAGGTTGCAACATATTCACACACCTCTCTGACATAAGCAGGCTGATTTTGTTTACCACGATATGGCACCGGCGCAAGATAAGGGGAATCCGTTTCTACTAGAAGACGTTCAAGCGGCACGTGACGGATCACTTGGCGAATATCTTCTGCATTTCTGAAGGTGATAATACCGGAAACAGAAATATAAAAACCTAATGCTAATGCCTGCTCCGCAAACCATTGATTTTCAGTAAAACAGTGGATTACACCACCACAACGTTCAGCATGCTGTTCCTGCAATAAACGAATAGTATCTTCTCCAGCAGAACGGGTATGAATAATCACCGGTTTCTTAAATTCATTAGCAATATCAATCTGCTGTGCGAAACAATCTTGTTGCTGCTGCTTATTATCCGCACTGTAATAGTAATCTAAACCGATCTCACCTACCGCCACCACTTCAGGCAAGGCAATAATCTCTCTCAATTTGGTGCTATCAAATACCTCTTCACCAATATCCAACGGATGTATACCACAAGAATAGGAAATATCATTACGATGCGATAACTGCTGTTGTAGCTGGTGAAAGCGAGAAATACCTACGCCAATTGCCAAGCAGTGTTTCACATCACGCTGTTTCGCTTTTTCCAACACCTCATCCACATTTTTATGTAAAGCTTCATAATCTAATGCGTCTAAATGACAATGGGAATCTACAATAAACATTTTTTAACCTTCAAATACCTGTTCTATCATTTTAATTAATCCATCTGTAATAATCAGTTCCTGATTTACACCATTAATCGACATTAAATCTGCGCGCATTTGCCGAACAATTAGCAATGCACGATAAATTTTCAATGTCGGTACTGCTTGCGCAAATGCAATAATCCCAGATTGCAAATCCCGACATAACCAATTTTGATAAATATGCAAACTGCATTTCAAAGTATCTAATAAAAATGATTCCAACCAATTAATCTGTGTAACTGACTGTTCTGTTTCAAAATAGGGCAACAATATAAGTAAATTTTTATTGCGATAAAATTTCCAAAATTGTCGTAAAAAAGCGAGTCGTTGCGCAATTTCCCCTTTTTCTAAACTGATTTTAGCGGCGAATGGACGTTGATAATTCATCAACAAAGCTGTTTTCATTTGTTCAAGATCGGAAAAACCTTGCTGTTGCAACCAATCTATTCCTTGTTGCATTGTCGGTAATGGCAATGCCCATTGCTGACAACGACTCTGAATCGTTGCCAATACACGATGTTCAACATTAGTTTGCAAAATAAAATAGCAATCTTCTGTCGGCTCTTCTAATGTTTTCAACAATGCGTTAGCAGCAGCTTCCGTAAGCTGTTCTATTCCTTGTAAATAAACCACTTTTGATGTTTGCTGTTGACTGCGACGAGATAGCTTATCCGCCACTTCACGAATCGTATCAACGCTGATTTTTTTGCCTTCTTCACTATGAATAAAATAAAAATCGGGATGAGAATGATGCAAAAAAAGTTGACATTGACGACAATGCCCACAAGCTTCTTGTGATTGTTTATCTTCACACAACAACCATTGAGCTAAGGCAAAACAAAATTGCTCAGCTCCATTATTATCAGCACTGCGAATTAACAGTGCGTGATGTCCGTAACCAGCTAAAAATGCTTGTATAATTTGTTGATAAATCGGAAATACCCAAGGTAAATCCACTATTTTTGTTGTTGAAACCATTGTGTAATTGCTTTTCTAAGTTGTTCATTTACCTTTGAAAAATCTAAATTGGCATTAATAGTAATACTCTTCTCATCATCATTAACCAGTTGCAAATAGCGTTGACGAGTACGTTGGAAAAAATCTATCTGCTGCTGTTCAATACGATCCAACTCACCTCGGCTACGCGCTCTTGCTAATCCGATTTCAGGATCAACATCCAAATAGAGCGTTAAATCTGGTGTAAAATCACCTAGTACCGCCTTTTTTAAGGTCATCAACAAATTAATGTCCAAACCACGTCCACCACCTTGATAGGCTTGTGATGATAAATCGTGTCGATCACCGATAACCCATTTACCTTGTTCCAATGCTGGTTTAATCACATTTTCCACCAATTGAACTCGAGCAGCATAAAGCATCAATAATTCTGCTTTATCGGTAATAACTTCATCACCTTCGCCCTGCTTGATTAATTGACGTAATTTCTCCGCCAGTGGTGTGCCACCCGGTTCACGCGTGAATACGAACTCCTTTATACCTAGTTCTTTCAGTACAGCCACTACGGTCTCTCTTGCACTGGTTTTTCCCGCACCCTCCAAACCTTCCAGTACGATAAATTTTGCTATCATTCTTTATTTCCTTGCTGCGCTTTCCAATTTCGATACCAACGTAAATATTGCTGTACCGCACGATTATGTTCATTTAATGAACGACTAAATTTGTGTCCGCCACTACCGTCAGCAACAAAATAGAGATAATCTGTATCCGCCGGATTTGCCGCTGCTTCCAACGATGATTTATCCGGCATTGCAATCGGTGTAGGCGGTAAACCATCAATAACATAGGTATTATATGGCGTTGTTGCATTCAAATCCTGCTTACGGATATTGCCTTGATAATGTTCGCCCATTCCGTAAATCACGGTCGGATCAGTCTGCAATTTAATACCTCGTTTTAATCTATTGACAAAAACAGAGGCAATTTGTGGGCGTTCCGCCGCTACGGCACTCTCTTTTTCAATAATTGAAGCTAAAATTAACAGCTCATATTCTGATTTTAACGGCAATGATTTATCTCGTTGTTCCCACGCCTGTTTCAATGTTTTTTGCATTTTATCTGCAGCGCGTTTTAACAGGGCAAGATCGGTTGAATTTGCAGTGTAATAATAGGTGTCAGGATAAAGCCAACCTTCAAGTTTACCTACTTTCACTGCCTCTTTCGGCAAGCCCAAAAGCTGATAAATTTCAGCTTCATTCTTATCTTTTAAATTGTGTTGAAGATTCGGAGCTGCTGCCAAAGCTGCTTGCCACTGTTGAAATGTCGTTCCTTCCGGTAACGTTAAAGAAAATTGAACCTCTTTTCCACTGTGTATCAATGACAATAATTGCTCAAGATTATTGATATTCTTAAGAGAAAATGTACCGGCTTTCAAAGTATATTCCGGATGTAGCTTAAATAGATAAGGCAAACCCCAAATCTTTTTGTCGATCAAACCTTGCTGCAATAACAATTCGGAAAATTGCTTACTACTCGTCCCTTTCTCAATCGTTAATAACTGCTCCGGCTGATGTGAAATCGGTAATGTCAATAACTGAGTGAGATGACGATAAATCAATGTTGTCGCTACTACTGCACTAATGATTAAAACCAATAAAAAGATAAGAAATTTTTTCATTCGACTAAATAATGCTTTTAAAAAGGAGCTAAGTTTAGCATAAAATCATTTTGAATAAGACCAAGAGAACATTTAAAAAAATAGCACACGCTAAGATGTGCTATTGAGAATCTATTTTTTTGCTGCCTGTAACGCTTGTAGAATATCCGATTTAATATCTTCAATATTCTCTAGACCAACTGAAAAACGTAATAAGCGGTTGCACACACCACGCGCAACTCTCTCCTCTTCAGGAATATCCATATGCGTTTGTGTTGCCGGATAAGTAATAAAACTTTCTGTACCTCCCAAACTCTCAGCAAAAGTAATTAATTTTAATGCTTTCAAAAACGGCACTACCCATTTTTCTTCACGCAAGCGGAAAGATAGCATTCCGCCTTTATTCGGATAAAGCACATCGGTAACATCATCCAAATCATTTAAAAATGCCGAGATTTGTCTCGCATTTTGTTGGTGGCGCTCAACACGTAACGATAGTGTTTTTAACCCCCTAATGGTTAAATAACAATCAAATGGAGCCAACACAGCACCAGCACCATTCTGCATATAATAAAGACGATCACAAAGTTCCTGTCCTTTTGCTACAATCAACCCAGCCAACACATCATTATGCCCAGCGATATATTTAGTTGCACTGTGAATAACAATATCCGCTCCGTGCTCAATCGGTCTAAACAATACAGGTGTTAAAAAAGTGTTATCCACAATCAGTAACAAATTATGTGCTTTTGCCAATTTAGCAATGGCGGAAACATCGCACTCTTCCATCAATGGATTGGATGGTGTTTCCACAAAAATCGCTTTTGTATTTGATGTAATTGCCGCTTCGATTGCTTCCAAAGAGGCTGTATTAACGTAAACCGGTTTAACTCCGTGATTATTTTTGTAACAAAAATCCAACAAACGATACGTGCCACCATAAACATCACTAGAAATAATCCACTCATCCGGGCTGGTAAACAGGCTCATAATCAGTCGAATAGCAGCCATACCTGATGAACAGGCAAAACCACGATCGCCTTGCTCTAAACGTGCAATACCATCTTCCAATACTTGGCGAGTCGGATTTTTAGTTCTGATATAGTCGAAATTATCTTTGGCAATGCCTTTAATATCGGTATGACCAAATGCAGTTGAAAGATGAATCGGGGTTGCAACAGCGCCGGTTGTAGCATCAGTACGATTACCAAGCTGTACTAATAAGGTGTCTATTAATTGTTGTGCCATAATGATTCCTAACAAAATTTAAAATATTTTTATATCAAACTCATCATTCTTGCATAAACAGCTATGACAGAAAAGGGATTCTATGTAAATCATCAAATTATTCACATTTATGGGTAAAAAAACGGCATTAATTTTTAATCCTTAATTAATAAGTTTCTTTTTTCATCAATCAGACAAGAAATTAAAAATAATCGTTTGACAAAAAAATTCAATTCCGTAAAATGCGCCTCGTTGATTAGCGATGCTGTTAGCATAATTAATCTAAGCGGGAATAGCTCAGTTGGTAGAGCACGACCTTGCCAAGGTCGGGGTCGCGAGTTCGAGCCTCGTTTCCCGCTCCAATGCCCGGGTGGTGGAATCGGTAGACACAAGGGATTTAAAATCCCTCGGCTTTCGAGCTGTGCGAGTTCAAGTCTCGCCCCGGGCACCATTTAATAATAAGCGGGAATAGCTCAGTTGGTAGAGCACGACCTTGCCAAGGTCGGGGTCGCGAGTTCGAGCCTCGTTTCCCGCTCCAATGCCCGGGTGGTGGAATCGGTAGACACAAGAGATTTAAAATCTCTCGCCTTTCGGGGCGTGCCAGTTCAAGTCTGGCTTCGGGCACCATTCAAAATTGAAACCCATCAATATCTCAATTATGGCGTGTTAGCAAAGCGGTTATGCACTGGATTGCAAATCCATGTAGATCGGTTCGATTCCGGTACACGCCTCCAAAACTAT